>JAEYTQ010000726.1 GCA_023433965.1 Pseudomonadota bacterium
CGCCAGCATCGCCTTGATGCGCTGAATCAATCCGGGCGTGGCCGAAGGCCGGGGCGTCGGCAGCATGATGCTCAGCGGACGGGCGAGCTGCGCCAGCCTCATGCTGATACGGAAGCGCTGCGGGTCCGGCAGCACGAAGGCCAGCACCTTGCGCAGCAGCCGCTCAGTCAGCGGCCGCCGATAGCGCTGCTCGATCCGGACCCGGGCCTGGTCGACGAGGTGCATGTAGTTCACGCCCGAGGGGCAGGTCGTCATGCAGGCGAGGCAGGACAGGCAACGGTCGATATGCTTGACCACCTCGGCCGTCGGGGCCTGGTCCTTCTCCAGCATCTCCTTGATCAAATAGATACGGCCGCGCGGGCTGTCGAGCTCGTCGCCGAGCAGCACATAGGTCGGGCAGGTTGCGGTGCAGAAGCCGCAATGAACGCAGGCGCGCAGGATCTTGTCGGCTTCCGCAATATCGGGGTCGGCGAGCTGGGCGAGTGAGAATTCGGTCTTCATACCTGAACGCCCCGGCTCAGGCGTCCCCGGTTGAGGATGGCCTTTGGATCGAAGGCGGCGCGCACCCGCTCGCTCAGCGCGGCAATGCCGGGCGCTTGCGGATGGAATACGTCGACCGCACGCCTGACATCCTCGGCCGCCCGGATCAGCGTGGCATGTCCTCCGACCGCAGTCGCGCGTGCGCGCACGACCGCGCTATGCGCATCGTCCTTCGGCGGCAGTGCGGCCCAGATCAATCCGCCGCCCCAATCGTAGATCAATTCGCCCCCCGTCTCGCGCGCCAATTGGCTGCCGAGCGCCGCGCCCGAGGCCGGCGGACAGACGATCCGCCACACCGGCCAGGCGCCGAGCGCGCCGCCGGCCGCAAATGGCAGCACGTCGCGGATCGCGGCCCACAGCGCCGCGGAGGCCGCATCCTCGACCAGAGTCGCGGCTCCGAATGGCGCCAGCAATTCGCGTAGCGAGTTGGCGCGGTGCGCGGCGGAGGCCGTGATGCCCTCGAGCCGCAGCACGGTCAGGGCCTCGCCTCGGCCCGCAATATCGCCAAGCTCCTCGACCTTGGCCCGGAGTTCCGATGTCGGCAGATGCGCGGCACCGGAAACGTCGAAGGGCGAGCCCAGCGCTGCGGTCATGGCCTTGTTGGCGGTGGCATCATCCAACCCGCGCAGCAGCAGCGTCCGCTCGGCCTCCGGCTTTGGCATCACCTTGAGCGTGACCTCCGTCATCACCGACAGCGTGCCCCAGGATCCCGCCAGCAGCTTGCAGAGGTCGTAGCCGGTGACGTTCTTCACCACCTTGCCGCCGGTCTTGAAGCTGTCGCCGAACCCGGACACGGCGTGCGCCCCGAGCAGATGATCACGCGCCCCGCCGGCCCTGATCCGCCGCGGGCCGGCAAGCCCGGCTGCGATCATGCCGCCGATGGTGCCGAGCGGGGGCGTACCGAGCAGCGGCGCGGTGTCCATCGGCTCGAAGGCGAATTGCTGGTTCTTGGCATCGATCAGCGACAACACGTCGCCCAGCGGCGCGCCGGCCTGGAGGGTGATAATCAGTTCGTTGGGCTCGTAGGAGCTGACGGCGTTGAGCGCGGAGAGGTCGAGCACGGCGTTGGTGGCCATGGCGTGGCCAATGCCGCGCTTGCTGCCATGACCGATGATCTCGAGCGGCTGCTCGTTCGCAATCGCCGCGCGCACGACTTCCTCGACGTCTTTGGCGTCTCTGACCTTGAGCGTATCCACGGGAAAAGGCGGTATCCAAGTTTAGAGCGGAAAGCAATCTGGCGTTGCCGCTAGAACCGCGGCAAATCCGGAAACGCCAGCTTGCCGGCGTGCACATGCATGCGCCCGAGCTCGGCGCAGCGGTGCAGGGTCGGGAACACCTTTCCGGGATTGAGCAGCCCCTGCGAATCGAAGGCGCATTTGAGCCGCTGCTGCTGGTTCAGGTCGATCTCGCTGAACATGTCAGGCATGAGGTCCCGCTTCTCGATGCCGACGCCGTGCTCCCCGGTGAGCACGCCGCCGAACTCGACGCAGGCGCGCAGGATGTCGGCACCGAAGGCCTCCGCACGCTCGATCTCGCCGGGCTTGTTGGCATCGTAGAGGATGAGGGGGTGCAGATTGCCGTCGCCGGCGTGGAACACGTTGGCGCAGCCGAGCTGGTACTTTTCCGAGAGTTCGCGGATGCGCGCCAGCGCCTTCGGCAGCGCGCCGCGCGGAATGGTACCGTCCATGCAGAGATAGTCGGGCGAGATGCGCCCCACCGCCGGGAACGCGGCCTTGCGGCCGGCCCAGAACAAATTGCGCTCGGCCTCCGAGGTCGAGATCTGGCAGGTGGTCGAGCCGCACGCATTGGCGATTTCCTCGACGCGCGTGATCAGTTCGTCGACCTCGATCTTGGGACCGTCGAGCTCGATGATCAGCAGCGCCTCGACATCGAGCGGATAACCCGCATGGACGAAGGCTTCGGCGGCGTGGATCGCGGGCTTGTCCATCATCTCCATGCCGCCAGGGATGATTCCGGCACCGATGATGCGCGCCACGCACTCGCCGGCCGCCTCGACCTGCGCGAAGCCGACCATCAGCGCGCGCGCCGTCTCCGGCTTCTGCAGAATGCGCACGGTGATTTCGGTGATGACACCGAGCAGGCCCTCGGAGCCGGTGATGACGCCCATGAGGTCATAGCCGGCGTTCTCGGCGGACTTGCCGCCGATGCGCAATATCTCGCCGCTCATCAGCACGATCTCGCAGCCGAGCACATTGTTGGTGGTCATGCCGTATTTCAGGCAATGCACCCCGCCGGAGTTCTCCGCGACATTGCCGCCGATCGAACAGGCTATCTGGGACGACGGATCGGGCGCGTAGTAGAAGCCGGCATGGGCAACGGCCTGGCTGATCGCGAGATTGGTGACGCCGGGCTCGGTGACGACGACGCGGTTGTCGAAATCGATCTCGCGAATCCGCTTGAACTTGCCGAGGCCGAGCAGGACGCCATCCTCGAGCGGCAGCGCGCCACCGGACAGCGACGTGCCGGAGCCGCGGGGCACCACCTTGATGCCCTGCGCCGCACAATATTTCAGTATCAGCGAAACCTGCTCGGTCGTATCCGGCAGCACCACGACCATCGGCGGCTGCCGATAGGCGGTGAGCCCGTCGGATTCGTAGGCCCGCATCTCGGCAGGCGTATCGATCACGCCCTCGCCCGGCACGATTGCACGCAACGCAGCAATGATCTCCGCGCGGCGCGCGAGCACCGCCTGGTCGCTCGCAGGCATCATGATGGCCATGTCGAATCCTTCATGACATATCCTTCCGGCTCACGCCGCATCATCCGATTTGTCATGGCAAATCAACCACGTCCGAGCCGGTTTGGGTAGGCCATCCGAAAGTCTGATCGCAGATCGCAACCGAGTTCGCTCTGGGACAAGTAGGAAATGATGAAACCTGTCATGGTTTGATGGCTTGTCCAAGCCAAGCAGGCCTGCCAAAAGCGGCGGGTCGGCGATTGTCGATCAGGCAAGAGACTGACCAGACCCACCAGGGAAGAGACGAAGAGCATCCGATGACAAAACTGACCTATGGCGCACTGACGATCCTCACCGCACTTGCCACCGCACCCGCCGCGATGGCGCAGGATGTCGCAGCCGGCAAGACATCGTTCAACAAGTGCCTGGCCTGCCACGCAATCGGCGAAGGCGCCAAGAACAAGGTCGGCCCCGAGCTCAACGGCCTCAACGGCCGCAAGTCGGGCACTGCCGAGGGCTACAATTACACGGACGCGAACAAGAATTCCGGCATCACCTGGGACGAGGCGACCTTCAAGGAATACATCAAGGATCCCAAGGCCAAGATCCCCGGCACCAAGATGGCGTTCGCCGGCATCAAGAACGAGACCGAGATCGGCAATCTCTGGGCCTTCATCGCCCAATACGACAAGGACGGGAAGATCAAGCAGTAGCGCGCGCGAGGCGGCCGCCAGAGCTTCGGTTCGGATGGAATCAGAACCGAAGCTCCGGCTTATTGCCGCTCTAATCGGCGGCGGCCTGCGTTGGGACGATCCTGCCGATCATCGTCTCGATCTCCGCCTTGACGAGATCGGGCACGGCGTTCTGCGCCATGTGGCCGAGATCGGGCAGCACGATCAGCTTTGCATCCCGCACGGTCGCGGCAAACGGGCGCGCGTGGATGTTGGTCTTGACCGTCTTGTCGGGCTCGCCGGCGATGACCGTCACCTGCGCCTCGATCTCGCCATAGCGCGCGACTTGCGCCGCAACCGCCTCCTTCAGCGTCACCAGGTCATGGGCGTTCGCGATGAACTCGCGCGGGCGCAGCAACAGCGGCGTCGCGGAGTCCTGCACGAATCCATCCGGCATCGTCTGCGGCAGGAACACGTTTCGCGCCCCGGCTTCGGTCACGAAATAGCCTAGCGGCAGCGTGATGGTGTAAGCCAGCAACGGACCGATCAGCGGCGTTGCGATGATCTCGTTGTAGCGGCCGACGCCGCCGCGCCAGGGATGCGTGACGGGCGCGAGCATCACGAGGCCGGCCACGCGGTCCGGGTGATCGAGCGCGATCCGCGCCCCGAGGGCGCCGCTCCAGGAATGCACCACGAACACGGCGCGATCGATGCCGAGCTTGCCGAGCGCCTCGTCGATCATTCGCGCCTGGACCTGCGGCGTCGAATCCCGGCGGCTGGCGCGCGTGCTCCAGCCATGGCCGGGACGGTCGACCAGAATCACACGGTGGTCCCGGGCGAGGAGATCGCCAAGCGGCCGGCGCATCGCTTCGAGATTGGAGCTGGCGCCGTGCAGCATCACGATCGGCAAGCCCGCCTCGCGCGGGCCGATCTCGACGACGTGAAGCGTCGCGCCGTCGACCTCGACCATGCGGCCCTGCGGTGGATGGGCGCGCTGCACGGCAACGATCCCCGCCTGCGTGACCAGCGCCAGCAGAACCAGCACCGTCACGACTGACATCACGATCATGGAGAGAATCCGGGTGATCCTGGGCACTGGGCAGATACGGGTTTGATGGCGTGGCAGTTTCGCCGCCAGCCTCCCAGGCTTCCACCGGAAAAGCAGGGGCTGTGGATATGTGCATAATTACTGAAAGAAAAACTCAATGAAATCAAACCCGCCCGCGAGAATACGCAGGAGCCAGAACAGCTTCATGTGCCCGTCATCGCGGCTTCCATATAATCGCCATGGTCGGTTCCGCCATCTAGGCGCGGGTGGGCGCCGATCCTCCTCGCAACTTCAGGGGATGCGGGAAAGACCGGCAGGATTGTCCTGGTTTGAACCGGAGATTTACGATGAGCTTCAGATCGAACGACACTGCGATCGACGAAATCGTCGCGAGCTGTAACGGCGACCTACGCGGTGCCGTGCGCGCGCTGCTCCTGATCAACGAGCACCTCGAGACCGAGCTGGCAAAGGCTTACGCCGCAGTCGCCGACCGCGGCCTCGTCGAGCGCGGCGGCAGCGTCCTGCACTGAAGCGACCGGTCGCGTTTAGTCTCAGTTCGTCCCGTCCTCTTCCTTTTCCTCCTCCGGCGTGAGCGCGGGGCAGACGCGGATCGTCGAGCGGGCAAGCTTGGCATCGGCCATCGACTTGTAGGGACCGTCGCCGAAATAGATGTCGCCGATGATGACCGGATTGCGGGTCACGATGGTGCATTTCCCGGTAGCGCGGTTGCCGACCACCCAGAACAGTTCCTCGGCGAAGCTCGCAGTTCCCGACGCGAGCAGCAGCGCGGCTGCAAAGATCAAACGCTTCATGGCTTTTGCTCCTGCCAAGCAGGTAAGCCTGCCGCGGGCTTGCCAATAGTCCGCACGATGCCGCCGTTCCGATCGTGGTTAATCCGCGCGGGCCCTGATCGCTCGGGGAAGAATCAACTTGTCCGCTAGATATCGCGCCCTTCGACCTTCTCGGTCAGCGCCTTGACCTGATCGGGGATCTTTTCGAGGTGCGGGTTGACGGCGAGCGCCTTGCGATAGGCGTCCAGCGCGCGCCGCTCGTCGCCGACCTCCTGCATGATCATCCCGAGGCCGGCGAGCGCGCCGAAATGGCGTGGCTCGCGCATCAGCACCTGCTGGATGTCCGACAGGGAGCGGCCGTAGTCGTTCTGCATGTAATAGAGCGTGGCGCGCCGGTTCCAGGCCTCGATGTAATCAGGCCTGAGCTTGATGACCGAATCCAGCAGCTTGATCGCGACCTCTATCTTCTTGGCATCGACCGCGGTCTTGGCGCGCGACATCAGAAGCGCGGCGGTATCGCTCGGCGTCTGCAGCCAGATCGCCCAGATCCGCGCCTCGACATGCTTGGCGCTGGCCTCGTCGGGAGCGGCCTTGAGCGCGCCGAACAGGAAATCCAGATTCTTGCTGCGGTCGACCTTCGGCAGCTTGGCCGGCGCCTCCGGCAGCTTCTTCTGCTTGCCGGGCGGCTCGACCTGCTGCGCTGAGGCCGGAGCGAGGCCGGCGGTCCCCAGTACGAGGGCCAGGCACAAAGTGCGCGCGAAGGGGAATCTCACTGCCATGGTGAAAGTCTAAACGCGCAAAGCCGCCCTTGCAAAGCAAAGGCGGCGTCAAACTCGTGTGAGCGGTGGTCTTGCGGTGCGCACGAAGGCGACCGGCAGGGCAAACTCAGCCCTGGCGCGCCTTGAAGCGGCGCTGCACCTTGTTGATCACATAGACCCGGCCCTTGCGACGGACCAGGCGGTTGGCGCGATGGCGACCGCGCAGCGATTTCAGCGAGTTACGGACCTTCATGGCAGAATCCTGAACGTTCGAAAGGCCGTGTTCGGCACTACCGTTTCGGCACGCGCGAATGTGGCAAAATGAGATTTTTCCCGCCGGCGGACCGACCGCCCGGGACGGGGCGGTTCTTAAGGCATGGCGGCGGGGGCTGTCAATGTTAACCGCCGGGTTCCCGCCCAGCAAAGTCGTGAAAACAACCCCTGCACAGTAGAAGCGACCGAATCGGCCCGATTTTCCCGCAATGACTTCAAGGGCCCTCCGACGCACCTTGCCAAATTCGTTATATCATATAATCAATTCGGCAACCCGTCGGGAGGACACCCATGCCGAAGCTCAAGCT
>JAEYTQ010000020.1 GCA_023433965.1 Pseudomonadota bacterium
TTTCGATCAACTGCGATTTGGACATTTGGGTGGCCATCGTGTCTCCTCTGATTCGTGACGGCTGCATATTAGACCAACCGGCGAAGGCCTATAGCCTTCTGCACAGTTTTGTCGCGGTTTTACGGGCATTTTTGGCCCTCTGTGGCAAAAAACCCTGCTTTTTAGCTGCTTCCGGAGCGGCAGAAGCCTCGAGCAGCGGATTTTGCCTTGTTTCAAAGGCCCGCACGTCATCTTGCTAAAGCTGATTCGCCGCTTTCGACAAGCGACGACCGGCCTCTTCGTAGGAGGCCGGTCGCGATTCACCCTGGAAATAGGGATTAGACGCGCTCGATGATGATGGCCGGCGCCATGCCGCCGGCGGCGCACATGGTGACGAGACCGCGCTTGAGATCGCGCCGTTCGAGTTCGTCGAGCACGGTGCCGATCAGGATCGAGCCGGTCGCGCCAATGGGATGACCGAGCGCGATCGAGCCGCCATTGACGTTGACCTTGGCGCGGTCGAGCTCGAGGTCGCGGATATATTTCTCCGCCACCACCGCGAACGCCTCGTTGATCTCGAACAGGTCGATGTCGTCGATGGTGAGGCCCGCCTTCGCCAGCACCTTGCGCGTCGCCGGCACCGGCGCGTTCAGCATCAGGGTCGGCGAGTCGCCCATGTTGGCCATGGCGACGACACGGGCGCGGGCTTTGAGGCCGTGCGCCTTGGCGTAAGCGGGCGATGCCAGAAGGATCGCGGCGGCGCCGTCGACCACGCCGGAGGAATTGCCGGCGTGGTGCATGAAGTCGATCTTCAGATCGGGGTATTCTTGGAGGATCAGGCCGCGATAGGTCGTGCCCTTGTCGTCGAGCGCGTAATCCGCGATGGCGGGGAATGCCGGCTTCAGGCTGCTCAGCCCCTCCATCGTGGTCTGCGGCCGCGGATATTCCTCGTGGTCGAGCGCGAGGCTGCCGTCCTCGCGATGGACCGGCACGAGGCTCTTCTTGAAGTGGCCGTTCGCGATCGCATGCGCGGCGCGCTTCTGGCTCTCCAGCCCGAGTGCGTCGACGTCCGTCCGCGTGATGCCCTCCAGCGTCGCGATCGCATCCGCGCAGACGCCTTGATGCGACTGCGGATGCCTTGCCCGCAGGCGCAGATTGCCGTTGTCCATCATCATCGGGCCTGAGCCGCGGCGCCCTTCCATCGACATCATCTCGCAGCCGCCGGCGATGACGAGGTCCTCGGCGCCCGCCATGATCGAGGATGCCGCCATGTTGACGCTGGTGATGCCGCTTCGGCAAAAGCGATCCAGCGTCACGGCGCTGGCGCGCACGTCGTAGCCGGCATCGAGCGCGGACATGCGGCCGAGATCGCCGCTTTGCGTTGCCACCTGCGCGCTGCAACCCCAGACGATGTCGTCGACGTCGGCCGTGTTGATGCCGGTGCGCTCGGCGAGCGCACGCAGCACGGTTGCGCCGAGTTGCTGCGGATGAATGCCCGAGAGGGCTCCCTTGCCGGCCTTGCCGATGCCCCGCGGGGTCCGGCAGGCATCGATGATCAGTGCGTCGGGCATGGGCGTCGTCCTCTCGTTTATGGGTGTTGGGGATGGTTTTGGATAAGGGACAGAAGAGAGTCAATGCGGGGCGCTTGCCGCTTGGCACCCGGATTTTCCGCTGCGCGGTTTGCCTTAAAAGCCTCTCGGCGCGTCAGCGAAGGAAACCAGCTACGCCCCCGCCGCGTTGTTCGCGATCACGTTGCGATAGAAGCTGGCGCTGAGTTTGGGTGTGCGGACCTGGGTGTCGAAATTGACGTGGTAGAGCCCGAAACGCTTGTTCAGCCCGTACACCCATTCAAAATTGTCCATCAGGCTCCAGAGGAAATAGCCGCGCACCGGCACGCCCTCGGCCGTGGCGCGCTGGAGCTGGGCGAGATAGTTGCGCAGATACATGATGCGGTCGGTGTCGTAGATCTTGCCGTCGGGCGACACTGCATCGTCGCCGGAGGTGCCGTTCTCACTGATATAGATCGCGCCCGTCTTCCAGATTCTGGCCGCCAGCTTCGGCACCCAGTAGAGCGTCTCGGGCCCGACCCGCAGCCAGTCCGAATTCATGTGCGGGAACGATTTCGGGATCGGCAGCGGCATGAAGCCCGCGCCCTGGTCGGACGCCACCACGTAGTTCTGCGGCGCGTAGATGTTGAGGCCGAGGAAGTCGATTGGCGAGGAGATGATCTTGAGCTCCGCATCGGTGTATTTCGGCGCGTTGGGTCCGGCGAATTTCAGGAAGGCGTCGGTATAGCGGCCCGTCATGATGACGTTGAGATAGCCGGCATTCATCTCGCGCAGCGCGATCTCTGCGGCGCGAACGTTTTCCGGCGTGTCGATCGCTGGCGCGCAGGCATCGATGTTCTCGGCCGGCCCCACCCTCGTGCCGCGCCGGCCATGGGCGCGCACCGCCTGCACCGCGAGGCCATGCGCCAGCGCGCTGTTGTGCCTGATCTGGTTGACCTCGGCTTGCGGCAGCGTCACGCCGGGCGCGTCGATGCCGATGCCGTAGCCGAAATAGACGAAGCGGCCGCTCTCGTTCAGCGTGAACACGTTCCTGACGCGGTCTGTGAGGTGCTCGGCGACATAGGCCGCGTAATCGCCGAAGATCTTGCAGGTGTCCGTCGAACGCCAGCCGCCGAAACGGTCCTGGAGCGATTGCGGCAGGTCCCAATGATAAAGCGTCAGCCACGGCTCGATGCCATTCTTCAGGAGCTCGTCGATGAGCCGATTGTAGAAGTCGAGTCCCTTCGAATTGGGCTTGCCGTCGCCGTCGGGAAAGATCCGCGGCCAGGCCACCGAGAAGCGATAGGCCCTGCAGCCGAGCTCCTTGATGAGCGCGATGTCCTCCTTGTAGCGGTGATAATGCTCATTGGCGCGGTCGCCGGTGGTGCCGTCCTCGATCTTGCCGGGGATGCGCACGAACTTGTCCCAGATCGAGGCCCCTCGCCCGTCCTCGTTGACCGCTCCCTCCACCTGGTAGGACGAGGTCGCCGTGCCCCAGACGAATCCCGCCGGAAAACCATTTCGAGCGCGCGGCGTTGCCGTCGCCTTGGCTTCGGCGGCCCCGAGCGCGCTGGTGAGTCCGGCTGCGGACAGCCCCGCAATCTTCGCAAGCTGGCGACGCGAGACGTTGTCCGACATTGATGCTGCCTCCGGTACGATGTTGCGGCGGCACAATGGCGGGTCGCGGACGATTTGAGAAGCAGCCTTTGGGAAGCGGCCGATGCAGAATTGCGGGCGGCAAAGAGCGGCCGCTCTCGGGAGAGTGCCGGCCTGACGCTCAGCGGGATCGCTTCGGCAGCTTCGGCAGCTTGCCGGGATTGAACGCCGGCACTTGGGCGGTTCCTTCGCGTGCCGGGGACTGCTGTTCCGTCAGGATGAGCGTGCCACGGAGGATCATTCCTGGCACCTGCGGTGCGGTTGCTATGTAGGTCGCGATCTTGCCGGGGCAGTATCCGTCGATGGTCAGCGTGAGCTCGTCATCCACTCCAAAGACCGTTGCCCGACCATCGGTGTGACGCTTGGTCGATACGGTCGCGGTGAAGCGATCGCCATCGACCTGACAGGAGCCGTGGTAGGTCATCAGGCTGTCGCGGCCCCAGATCAGGCCGTCTGCGACGTGGACGATCCCGGTGCCCTGGTCGAGCGGCGTGTTGTACCACGCCGCATATGTCCCGTCCTTCAGCATGGGAGCCATCTCCGTTGGTGTCCCCAAGCGACAATCCGCATCATCAACGCTAAGAAAGCGTTAATCGCGCGGCGCCTGCCGATCAGGCGGATCCCTCCGCAGCTCGGCTTCAAGCTCTTCGATGATGCTGTGAAGCAGGCACGCTGCGAGCGGATCCGTCACTTCCCGCTCCAGATGCCGGTAACGCGCGATCTGGAATTCCTGCTCTCTCAACTGGCGTTCTGTCATCAGGCGGGCCCTCCGACGAACCGACGCGGGAGCAGCCGAACAGTTTCGTTAAAATTTTCCGATCATTTGCCATGGTTGCCGGCCGGTTAACGCGCTTCTCTTCCGCTTCCGGAAGAGAAGACTGGCGTACCGGGCGAAGCTCGGCCGGGCGCTAGAGCGCGCCCGTCGTCAGAACGTCACCCGCATCCCCGCATAGAATGCGCGCGGCCTTGCCGGGCTCAGCGAGCGCGGGTCGGTGAATTCCGCGCCATTGGTGAAGTTCGGCAGGGCTTCGCGGTCGAAGAAGGTGCCGAGGGTCGAGTAGCGGTGGTCGAAGATGTTGTTGACGCGACCATAGAGCTGAACGTTCTTCGTGACCTGATAGGACGTGTGCAGATTGAAAACGGCATAGGACGGCAACTGCGGAAACTGGTTGGATTCGTCACCAAGGAAATACTGGCTCGAGACAAAAAGCGCGTCGCCACCGACTTTCCAGACATCGGTAACTGCGTATTCGACGCTGGCCTTGATGAGATGGCGCGGCAGGCGCGGAATCTGATTACCGGGCAAGACCTGGATATTGCCGTCGGCGTCCGCGAACGGGCTATCCGAGCCCAGCGTCAGCGCATCGAGGAAGCGCGCATCGAGGAATGCATAGCTTGCCTGGAACGCCAGCACGTTCGACTTCAGGCTCACCTCGGCTTCGAGCCCCTGCCTGCGCGTGCGACCAACGTTCTGGAAGAAGCCGAAACCGGTCAAGCCCGGGATCGGGGTCGCGACGATGTCATCGTAGTTGGTGGCCCGGAAGGCGCCGATCTTCCATCCGAGCGAACCGATGTTCAGCTCCTTCGTTCCGCGGAAGCCTGCTTCCACCGTCTTGGACACCACTTGCTTTAATGGAGGGTCGGCGACCAGGAGTTGTCCGATGATACACGGCCTCGCCGGATCGGCGCAGCCGAGCTCGAGCGGTGTCGGGACTCTGTTGGCCTCGGAGTAGCCGGCATAGGCCGTTAGTTCGGGCGTAATCTTGAAGGTGCCCCCAATGATGGGATTGAAGCGGTAAAAATCGTGCTCGCCGTTGAGCGCGGTGCCGAGCTGGTCCATCAGCGAGACATGGGCCGCATTGAACCGCCCACCTCCGGAAACCGCAAAGCGATCCGTCACGTTGAACGTGTCCAGCGTATAAAGTCCCTGATACTGGTTGACGGTGCGCAGCGATACCGGGCCAATTGACGTCGGCTCGCCCGACTGGCCCAGATATATCCCGCTGCCCGTGACGACGTAGTTCGTCCCAATTGTTCCCAGTTCCGTGCTGCCGTTGAAATGCGTGTTGCTGAGGTCGTAGCTTGCGCCAATGACAAAGCGGTTGTCATGACCGAACAGCTGGTCTGTGTTGGTTGCCTGTCCGGACACGCCAAACGAGGTTGACTTTGTGCTGGTGCGATCGATCTGGCTGAGAATGGCACCGGGCCCAAAGGTGTTGGCGAGCTGCACGCCATTCAGGCCGAAAGCCGGGACGTCGTCATCGTCAAAGCACAACAGGGTTGGGTCGTCGCAAGGCAGGGTGTCGGTCGGGTTACCGTCGACCGTGCTTTGCTTGAAGCGCCGCAAGCGTGCCGTGCCTTCAAAGGTCCAGGTCGGCGTCGCCTCCACCTTGCCGGTCAAGTTGAGGTAAGCGACCTTGTTGGAGATGGTCTGTGGTGTCGTGTAGGTGGCCCCCCAATATTGCTGGAGCAGTTCGGCCGGAACAGTACTGGGA
>JAEYTQ010000048.1 GCA_023433965.1 Pseudomonadota bacterium
CGTCGGACTTCACCAGCGCGTTGACCTCGCCGAAGGTGAGGAGCTCGTGGCGGCCGTCGAGGCCGAGCATCGAGAACATCGACTGCGACCAGAAGATCCGGCCGCGAGACAGGTCCCAGTCCCACAGCCCGCAGCGGCCGCGGTTGAGCGCGGTGTCGATCCGGCCGCGCACGGCGTCGTTGATGAGGTCGCCCTCGCGAGCGCGGGTCGATTGCCAGTGGAAGGCGAAGCCGAGGATCAGGACGACGAAACCCGTGGTCGCCGACAGCGTCACCGAGAGCGCCGCGTCCGAGCCCCAGATCGGCTCGTTGCGTTCCTGGATCACGGTGACGAAGCCGGGTAGCGACTTGATCTGGCGCGAGGTCGCCATCGCGGCATTGCCGTTCGGCAGCGTCATGTCGGAGACGTTGGCGTCGCGCGGCGGCGCCGCGACCAGTTGCGCCGTGGTGATCGCATCGAGCAGGCGGTCGTTGCCGGCGGAATCTGCGTCGGCCGGGATGCGGGCGAGGATGCGGCGGTCGGTGCCGGCCGAGGTGACGATGACGTGGCGGCCCGAGGCCGTGGCCCAGGACGGAATGAGGTCCGGCAGCAGCGTCGGCAGGCTTTCGATGGTTTGCAGCCGCTCGTGTCGGATCGTGGTGAGCCGGTCGATGCGCTCGGCCAGCAGGTCGGCGAGGGCCGAAATGTCGTGGCGGATCACCAGCCGCTTCTGGCGGGTCTGGTCGACGACCTGCACGAAGGCGCCGAGGCAGATCGTGATCAGGAACGCGATGATGAGCGTCGGCACCGCGCGGCGTAGCGCCGGCTCCGCGGTCAGCAGCCGATGATAGGCAGGTTTCGCGATCGATTGCGCCAATCCCTTGATCGAATCGGATTGGACGCACGCGTTCGCGGCGTCTGCACGCGACATGCCTTCGGCCCCCTGAAAACGAGTTTCGAAAGCAGCCCCACGTCGCTTTCGAATCACACTGATTTGAATCCAGTTTTCGCGGGCTGTCGAGAGTCAACGAATCGTTAATGCGAAATTATTCTTATCCAACGCGCAGTTTATGCATCGCGCGCCCGCAAACTCACGGACCGGAAGAGTCCGAAACGAGAACGTGTGACTCTTCGCGCGTTTCTCGTCACGCCCGCGGCGGTTCGGCGTGACTGATGACGCGCTTCACGCTCGGGAACGCGTGCCGCAACGCGCGCTCGATCGCGTCGACATGCTCGTGCACCTTGATCACGGTCATCGACGGTGCGGCGCGACAGTGGAAGTTGACGATCTCGCCGGCATCGGTGTTGCGGACGCGCACATTGTGGATATCCTGGATCTCGCCGCCGGCGGCATATTCCGTCAGAGCGGCGGCGATGGTCCGCACCCGCTCGGGCGCGGCGTCGACGCCGAACGGCAGTTCCGGTTCCAGCGGCTCGATATGGACGTCGACCTCGACGTCCTCGCCGAACTCTTCCTGGATGTTGCGCTCCAGGCTGTTGGCGATGTCGTGGGCGGCCTCGAGCTGCATCTCGCCATCGACTTCGAGGTCGATGCTGACGATCAGCTTGGCGCCGAGGTCGTGCACGGTGACATGATGGACGGCGAGGCCGGAATTGTGCGCGATCACCATGATGCGGTCGCGGACGGTCTCGTTGTCGCGCGCGACCGGCACCGCCGCGAAGGTGAGGTCGGCATCGCCGAATGCCTCGAGGACTGCGGCCTGTGCGTCGCGCTTGATCTCCTCGACGCGGTCGATCGGATAGGTCCGCGGCACCTTCGCGATGGCGTCGATGAACGTGGTCGCGCCGACCATGCGCACCCGCAGCCGCTCGACGTCGATCACGCCGGGTACGCTCCGGATCGCGGCGGTGGCCGTCTCCTGCGCGCCTTCCGGGGCACGGTCGACCAGCGTATGCACGGTCGAGCCGGCCATGCGCAGGCCGAGAGCTGCGATCATCACGGCGACCGCGGCGGCCGCTGCGGCGTCGCCCCACCAGAAGCCGAGAGCGGCGAGGATCAGGCCGGCAATGACCGCGAACGACCCCATCACGTCGGATGCGAAATGCAGCGCGTCGGCCGCCAGCGCCTGGCTTCTGGTCTCCCGCGCGGCGCGGTGCAGGGCGCGGGCGCGCCAGAGATTGACGATGATGTCGATCATCAGCACGACGAACGGCACGGCCGAGATGGTCGGGGGCGGGGTCCCCTCGCTCAGCCGGCTATAGGCCTCGACCAGGATGCCGCCGGCGAGCACGTAGAGCAGGGCGGTGACGCCGAGTGCGGAGATGCTTTCCAGCTTGCCGTGGCCGTAATGGTGCTCGTCGTCTGCCGGCTTGTCGGACACCCGGACCACGGCCCAGGTGATGATGGTCGCCACCAGGTCGATCGAGGAATGCAGGGCTTCCGAGATCAGCGCCAGCGAGCCGATCGCGATCCCGACCGCGAATTTGGCCGCCGCCATGCCGCCACTGGCGAGGATCGAGATCGCCGCGACCGAGGTCTTGTTGGGGTGGGAGGTCATGGCCGGGATTTAGCAGGACGTGGCGGGACATCAAAGCCGCGATCCACAAGACTAGTCGCGAGTGAGTTGCAGGAGCGCTCGCCGCGTCATTCCGGGGCGCTCGAAGAGCGAACCCGTAATCTCGGGATTCCGGGTTCGATGCTTCGCATCGCCCCGGAATGACGGCATTATAGCCACTGTCTGCGCTACGGCACCGTCACCACGATCTTCCCCAGATGCCTGTTCGCCTCCATGTGCTCGAACGCCTCATCGATGTCCTCGAACGAAAACACCTTGTCGATCGGCAGCTGCAGTTTTCGCGCCTCGACCGCGCCCCAGATGTCCTTCCTGACCTCCGCGAAGATCTCGCGGACCTCCTCGATGGTGCGGGTGCGGAAGGTGACGCCGACATAGTCGATACGGCGTGCCGCATGCAGGTCGAAGTTGAAGTCGGCATGCGTGCCGCCAAGCCGGCCGACATTGACGATGCGGCCCAGAACTTTCGTCGCGGCGAGGTTCTGGCTCGCGACCTTTCCCGAGACCTGGTCGACGACGAGATCGACGCCTTCGCCGCCTGTCGCCTTCAGCACCTCGTCGACCCATTTGGGATCGGAGCTGTCGACGGCGAGGTCGGCGCCATGGTCCCTCAGCCGGCCGCGGCGCGTGGGATCGGTCGACGAGCCGATCACCAGCTTGGCACCCTTGAGCCTTGCAATCTGCATCGCCATCAGGCCGACGCCCGAGCTCGCGCCCTGGATCAGCACGGTCTGCCCCGCCTGTAGTCCGCCGACGGTGACGACGGCGTTGTGCATTGTCGCGAGCGCGACCGGGAGGGTGGCGGCTTCCTCGAAATTCATGTTCGA
>JAEYTQ010000194.1 GCA_023433965.1 Pseudomonadota bacterium
GTGCGCCGCGGCGTCAGGCCCGACATCGTCACCGACCAGACCAGCGCGCACGATCCGATCAACGGATACTTGCCGAAGGGCTGGACGCTGGCGGAGTGGGAGGCCAAGCGCGCCTCCGATCCGAAGGCTGTCGAGCGCGCCTCGAAGACCTCGATGGTCGAGCACGTCCAGGCGATGCTGGATTTCCATGCCCAAGGCGTCCCGACACTCGACTACGGCAACAACATCCGTCAGATGGCGCAGGACATGGGCCTGAAGAACGCCTTCGATTTCCCCGGCTTCGTGCCCGCCTATATCCGTCCCTTGTTCTGCCGCGGCGTTGGGCCGTTCCGCTGGGCGGCGCTATCGGGTGATCCCGAGGACATCTTCAGGACGGACGCCAAGGTCAAGGAGCTGATGCCAGACGACAAGCATCTGCACAATTGGCTCGACATGGCCAAGGCGCGCATCAAGTTCCAGGGCCTGCCGGCGCGGATCTGCTGGGTCGGTCTCGGCGACCGCCATCGCCTCGGCCTTGCTTTCAACGAGATGGTGGCGCGCGGCGAATTGAAGGCGCCCATCGTGATCGGCCGTGACCATCTCGACAGCGGCTCGGTGGCGAGCCCTAACCGCGAGACCGAGGCGATGAAGGACGGCTCGGACGCCGTATCCGACTGGCCCCTGCTCAATGCGCTGCTCAATTGCGCCAGCGGCGCGACCTGGGTGTCGCTGCATCATGGCGGCGGTGTCGGCATCGGCTATTCCCAGCACGCCGGCATGGTGATCGTCGCCGACGGCACGCCCGAGGCCGCGAAGCGCATCGAGCGCGTGTTGTGGAACGATCCCGCCAGCGGCGTCATGCGCCACGCCGACGCGGGCTACGACATCGCGCTCGACTGTGCCCGTGACAAGGGCCTCGATCTGCCGAGCCTCGCGAAATAGCTAGCCACTGACCAGCAGCTTCGGCATCGTCGTCTTCGCGCCGTCCATGAACGTCTGGACCGCATCGCGGACGATGGCGTCGAGATCGGGTGGGATCGGCGTTGCGTAGATGAACTTGCGGATGGCGAGATAGAAGATGCGGCCGTGCAGGCCCCAGAACAGCTCGGTCTCGCGTTCACTCAGCGGATGCGCCTTCGCGTCGGGGAGCCTCAGGTCGTGGCGCAGCTCGGCCGCAGCGGGCTCGATGATCTCGCGGCGGACGATATCGAGATAGCGGCTGGTGATGCCGAACGACTTCATGCCGGAGAAAACGAAAATCCGCACCCAATTATATTCGAATACGCGTTCGACATAGTCGAGATAGAACCGCGTGAGCCTCGCTTCCAGCGACTGCGAACGATCGCGGATCATCGGCCCCCAATCGGGCGACCAGCGGCTGAGATAGACCTCCTGGTAGACCCGCTCGATCAATGCCTCCTTGCTGGGGAAGTGGCGATAGATCGCCGAATGCGTGATGCCCATGCGCTTGGCGAGCTCGCGGGTCTGGCCTTCGAAGCCGCGCTCGGCAAAGAAGCGGATCGCCTGCTCCACGATCGCGCGTTCGCGGTCGGCGGCCCGCATGTTGCGACGCTTTGGCGCGGACATGCTGCCTGTCTCGGTTCGTTTCCGGGCCGGTCGCTTGGCGGTTTTCTGCGGTTTTCGGACCATTTCGTCGCTGAATCGTCGGCTTCAAAGCCTTCATAGCCCAAGCTGCATTTGTGACCAAATGGTCATTTCTTGTTGACCGCCCTTCGGGGCCATGTCAGGATTTTGAGACCAGATGGTTACAAATCTGGCGTCCCGGCTGATGAGCCGAGGTATCGAGGAAACGGCAGTGAAGGCGAGGGCTTTCAGCTATTTTCGTGCTGCGACGATCGACCAGGCGCTGGATGCCCACGCGCGCGCCGGGGACGATGCGCGTTACATCGCCGGCGGCCAGAGCCTCGTGCCGGCGCTTTCACTGCGCCTGCAGGCGCCGCGGCTGCTGATCGACATCGCCCATATCGACGAGATGCGGGGCGTCGGACGCGAAGGAGCTTACTTGCGCATCGGCGCGCTGACGCGTCATTGCGAGATGCTGAGCGAGCCCTTGATCGCCGAGTTCGCGCCGCTCTTGCGTGCTGCGGCGCCCTTCGTCGCCCATCCTGCCATCCGTAACCGCGGCACGTTCGGCGGCAGCGTCGCGTTGGCCGACCCCGCGTCCGAATTTCCGGCGATGACCTTGGCGTTGGATGCAGAGATCGAGATCGCCGGTCCCTCGGGCAGCCGGCGCGTGAAGGCCGACGACTTCTTCGTCGACTTGTTCGAGACCGCGTTGCAGCCCGGCGAGCTGGTCATCGCGATATACGTCCCGCTGTTCAGGGCTGATCAGCGTTTTGCGTTCGATGAGCTGGCGCGCCGGCGCGGGGATTATGCGCTGGTCGGCTGCGGGATCATGGCGGCCTGCCCGGGCGGCCGCATCGATGACATCCGCATCTCCTTCTTCTCTGTCGGCAATACACCGATCCGAGCAAAGGGGGCCGAACGCGTCCTGATCGGCTCGCGACTCGATGCCGAGCGTATCGCGGCCGCGCAAGCAGCGCTCGAAGGCGATCTGGCGCCGCCCGAGAGCGACGAGGTGCCGCCGGCAATGCGCCTGCATCTCGCCCGTGTGCTGCTCGGCCGCCTGCTCGGGCGTCTGGGAGATAGCGCATGAGCGGTTTCGACGAAGCCTTGTTGAATGAGCCCAACGAGACCGTGCGCGTCCGCCTCATTGTCAACGGCCGTAAGGTCACTTGTGAGGTCGCGCCGCGCGACACGCTGGTCGATTGCCTGCGAGACAAGCTCGAGCTGACGGGTACACATGCCGGCTGCGAGATGGGCGCCTGCGGCGCCTGCCTGGTTCAGCTCGACGGACGCGCGGTGCATTCTTGCCTGGTGTTCGCGGTGCAGGCCGACGGCGCCGAGGTCGACACGATCGAAGGTCTCACCGAGAGGGGAGTGCTCGCTGAGCTCCAGGCCGAATTTCATCGCCGCAACGCTCTCCAATGCGGGTTCTGTACTCCGGGCATGTTGGTCAATGCGCGCGAGTTGCTCTCGCAGGCGGCGCTTCCGAGTCGCGAGCAGATCCGCGACGCGTTGTCGGGCAATTATTGCCGCTGCACAGGTTATGAGTCGATTGTCGATGCCATCGAGGCGGTAGCGAAGGCACGCAGCGATCGCGGAGGCGGCACATGACCGCGCCGCTGACCTCGCTGGACCGCCCGAACTCCTATATCGGCCGCTCGGTGCCGCGGCCGAACGCCAAGCGCTTGCTCGCCGGGCGTGGGCATTACATCAGCGATCTCCGGCTGCCACGCATGCTCTATGCCGCGTTCCTGCGCAGTCCGCATGCGCATGCGAAGATCGTCTCGATCAATGCCGACGAGGCCCGCTCGGTCGAGGGTGTCCATCTCGTCGCCACGGGTGCGGATATCGCCAAGATATGCACGCCGTGGACGGGAACGCTCGATCACTTCACTGGCATGACATCGGTGCCGCAACTGCCGCTACCGCTGGATCGCGTGGTCTGGGCCGGGCAGGCGGTCCTCGCCGTCGTCGCCGAGAGCCGGGCGCTCGCTGAGGATGCGCTGGAGCTGATCGAGGTCGACTACGAGGAGCTTCCTGCCGTCGTCGACATCGCCCGTGCACGCCAGGCCGGCGGCCCGCTCGTCAACCCCGGCGACGCCAACAACGTCTGCTTCCGCAGCCAGCTCGACAGCGGCACTGTCGACGACGCATTTGCGCAAGCTGCCCATGTCGTGGAGGAGGAGTTCACCTTCGGCCGCCATACCGCGGTGACGCTCGAACCGCGCGCCATCGTCGCCGACTACGATCCTGCGGCCGGCGCGCTCACCGTGTATCATGGCACCCAGACGCCGTACCAGTTCCAGGATATCTACTCGCGCCATTACGGCATCCCGGAGGCGCGCGTTCGCGTGGTCGCGACCGACATCGGCGGCTCGTTCGGGATGAAGCTGCATGTCTATCACGAGGACATGGCCGTGGTGGGCCTCTCGATCCTGCTGGGACGTCCCGTCAAATATGTCGCCGACCGAATCGAGTCGTTCGTTTCCGACATCCATGCCCGCGACCATCGCGTCCGCGCGCGCATGGCGCTCGACGCGAACGGCGAAATTCTCGCCATGGACGTGCTGGATTTAACCGCGATCGGCGCGTTCTCGACCTATCCGCGCACCAGCGTGGTTGAGGGCAACCAGGTGATCCGCCTGATCGGCGCGCCCTATCGCTTCAAGAACTATCGAGCCACGCTGGAGGTGATCTTCCAGAACAAGGTGCAGACCAGTCAGTACCGCGCCGTCGGCCACCCCATCGCCTGCGCCGTCACCGAGCGGATCGTCGACATTGCGGCGGCGAAGCTTGGCCTCGATCCGTTCGTCATCCGTGCGCAGAACGTCATTGCCGACGATGCCTATCCGCAGACCTCGCCGACAGGCTACCGCTTCGAGGCGCTATCGCACCAGGCTTGCCTGAACCGCCTGCGTGAGATGATGGACTATGACGCGTTGCGCGCCGAGCAGGTGGACTTGCGCAAGCGCGGCGTATACCGCGGAATTGGCATCGCGACCTTCGTCGAGATCACCAACCCCAGCCCGGCCTTTTATGGCGTCGGCGGTGCGCGGATCTCGTCGCAGGATGGTGCGATCGTCAGCCTGACACCGTCGGGAGAGGTCCGCTGCCTGATCTCGGTCACCGAGCAGGGGCAGGGCACCGAAGCGATCATCAGCCAGATCGTGGCCGATCAGCTCGGTCTCGCGCAGGAGCACGTCAAGGTCGTCACCGGCGATACCGAGGTGACGCCGCATGGCGGCGCCACCTGGGCCTGCCGCGGCGCCGGCATCGGCGGCGAGACCGCGCTTCAGGCCGCGCGCGCGCTCAAGCGCAACATCCTGGAAATCGCTGCGCTGATCCTCCAGGAGCAGCCATCGGCGCTGGACATCGTCGATGGCGAGGTCGTCGACGCAGGCACGCGGAATCAGCGGATGCCGATCGCGGAGATCGCACGGATCTCCTATTTCCGCTCCGACACACTACCCCCGGGTACGCAGGCGCAGCTCACGGTCAGTCATCACTTCGCGCCGCAGGGCTATCCCTTTGCCTTCACCAACGGCATCCAGGGCTGCTTGCTCGAGGTCGACGTCGAGACCGGCTTCGTCAAGCTTTTGAAGCATTTCATCGTCGAGGATTGCGGTCGCGTCATCAACCCGATGTTGGTGGATGAGCAGCTCCGCGGCGGCATCGTGCAGGGGCTGGGCGCTGCGCTGTTCGAGGAATGCAGATACAGCGACACTGGCCAGCTCATGAACGGTTCGCTCGCAGACTATCTCGTGCCCATGCCGATGGAGATGCCCGACATCGTCATCGCCCATGTCCAGACGCCGACCGCCGACACCGTGCTCGGCGCGAAGGGCGTCGGCGAGGCCGGCACCGCCGCAGCGTCAGCCTGCGTGCTCAATGCCGTCAACGACGCGCTCGCGCCGTTCGGAGCCACCATCAACTCGATTCCGATCACGCCCACCAAAGTCCTGAAAGCCCTGAAGCGCTTCTAGAAAAAAGACAATTGGAGGAGTTCATGCCCAAATCCGGCTCGATGTCGAAAATAACCCGCCGCACCGCGCTCCCCGGCCAAAAGCGCGGCGC
>JAEYTQ010000264.1 GCA_023433965.1 Pseudomonadota bacterium
CAGGAGCATCAGGACGGTGGAAATGATGACGAGGTCGCGCTGTTGGGCCGCGATATCACCGGCCGGCGCCAGCACGACGTAGTCGCAGCCGCTGAGAACGGCAGCGAGAGGTAGTAGCGCCAGGATCTTGAGACGAGACACGGGCCAAGCCTTTGAGAATGAGTTTCTTTTGCAGGGCCAACGGGTAGCTGCGGCGCAACACGCGGGACATTGGACAATTTGTCCAATGTTGCAGTGCGGGAGGTTGAGCCATCCAGAGCCGGTTGCCTGGCGCCCCGCCGGGCGGTCGGGTTTGGTTTTCAGTACGTGAAGGGCGCACGCATGGCGACGGCACAGACCCCCGCAATGGCAGACCTCCACACCGGCGAGCACGGCCACGACCAGGCCAGCCCCGGCGAGATCGCCATCGGCGTCATCATCGGCCGCACCTCGGAATTCTTCGACTTCTTTGTCTTCGCGATCGCCTCGGTGATCGTCTTCCCGCGCCTGGTGTTTCCGTTCGCGAGCGAGCTGACCGGCACTCTTTATTCTTTCATGATCTTCGCGCTGGCCTTCATGGCCCGGCCGATCGGCACCGTCATTTTCATGACGGTCGACCGTGAGTACGGCAAGACGGCCAAGCTGATCTCGGCACTGTTCCTGCTCGGCACCGCCACCGTGGCGCTCGCGTTCCTGCCGAGCTATCACGAGATCGGCGCTGCCGCGATCTGGCTGCTGGCACTGGCGCGTATCGCGCAGGGTCTGGCGTGGGGCGGCGCCTGGGACGGCATGGCCTCGCTGCTGGCGCTGAATGCGCCGCCGTCCCAGCGCGGCTGGTACGCGATGGTGCCGCAGCTCGGGGCTCCGCTCGGGTTGATTGTGGCGAGCGCGCTGTTCGCCTATTTCGCCGGCAACCTCTCGGCCGATGATTTCTTCGACTGGGGCTGGCGCTATCCGTTCTTCGTCGCCTTCGCGATCAACGTCGTGGCGCTGTTCGCGCGTCTGCGCATGGTGACGACGGAAGAATACGCCACGCTGTTCGAGACCCGTGAATTGCAGCCGGCGCGCATCTCAGAGACGGTCGCGCGCGAAGGCCAGAACATCATGCTCGGCGCGTTCGCGCCGCTGGCGAGCTTCGCCCTGTTCCACATGGTGACCGTGTTTCCGCTGTCCTGGGTGTTCGTGTTCACCCACGAGAGCCCGGCGCGCTTCCTGATCATCGAGATCGTCGCCGCCGTGTTCGGCGTCGCCGCGATCGTGGCCTCCGGCATCATTGCCGACCGGGTGGGGCGCAAGTCGCTCCTGATGGGGTCGGCCATCGCGATCGCGATCTATAGCGGTTTCGCGCCGCAACTGCTCGACGCCGGCGCGTTCGGCGAGACCATATACATGGTGATCGGCTTCATCCTGCTCGGCCTGTCCTTCGGTCAGTCCTCCGGCGCGATCGCCTCCAACTTCCGGCAGACGTACCGCTACACGGCGTCGGCCCTGACTTCGGACATGGCCTGGCTGTTCGGCGCCGGCTTCGCGCCGCTGGTGGCGCTGCTGCTCGCGACCAATCTCGGCGTCATCGCCTCGGGTGCGTATCTGCTCTCCGGCGCGTTCTGGACCCTGCTCGCACTCTGGCTCAGCGGCCAACGCGAGAAGGGCGACATGGACACGGGGCGCTAGGCTCGCCTCGTCGCAGCATCACAGCTGTTGCAGGATTGGCAAAGGCGCATCGCGCCGTGCCCACCATTTGTTTCGATTAGCGAGATCGTGGGCACGCTCGCGCTTTGCCCACCCTGCAGCAGTTCGGCAACTCAATCCGCCACGATCTTCACGCGATCGCGCACCTTCACCTGCGCCGTGCGATCGAGGCCGTTGAGCACGCGAAAGCGCTCGGCGGGATGATCGACGCCGGCCATGCGGTGGGAGAGCGATTCCACGGTGTCGCCGGGCTGCACGGTGATGACCTTGATGCGCAGCGGGCGCGCGGCCTGGATCTCGTCGAGGGTCAGGCGGCGGAACGAGTGGACGGTCTCGCGCGCATTGCGCTCGCTCTCGGTGGATTTCTGCCTTGCCGCGAAGATGAAGCGGTAGACGTCGCTGCCGAAGCGCAGCGCATAGACCTTGAACTGCCACTGATCGCCCTTGGCGGTGGCCGACGCGGCCGGGAAGCCGTTGATGGTGATGTCCTCGGTGGAGGCCTTCTCGACGCCTTCCATCCAGCCGGAGTTCAGATAGTCGCCGAGCGACTGCTCGGCCGGCACCCGCACCACGTCGAAGCGCATCGCCTGCGCGCCGCCCTCGCGCACGCCGATCACGGCCTGCGCGGTGTTGTCCAGCGTGAAATTCTCCGGCGCCTGGAAGGTGAAGCCGAGCTTCGGATGCAGGAAGCGCCGGCCGCGGACGAAGCCTTCGCTGGGGTCCTCGCCGTAGACAGGTTGTCGATCGCGGCGAGATAGCTTTCGCGGTCGCGCTCGGCGCCTTCGGGCGCCGTGTATTGCCGCGCGATGTTCTGTGCGTTCTGCACGCGTTCGGGGGTTGCCGGATGCGACGAGGTGAAATCCTGCGCACGCGGATCGAGCGAGCTCTTGCCGGCCTTCAACTCGGCATTGCGCTCCATCGCCGAGAGGAAGCGCGCCGCGCCATAAGGGTCGAAATTCGCCTTGGCGGAGATGCCGACGCCGATGCCGTCGGCCTCGAACTCCTGCTTGCGCGAGAAGCTCGCCATGGTGAGCTTGGTCTTGGCGAGCGCGAGCGCGGTGAGATCGGGATCGTTGCTCATGTCGGTGACGACACGGGTGACGATCGCGGCCTGGCGCGCCTGGTCCTCGCGCATCGCGGCGTGCTTGGACAGCACATGCGCCATCTCGTGGCTGAGCACCGAGGACAATTCCGAGGTGTCGCTCGCCAGCGCCAGCAGGCCGCGTGTGACATAGAGCTGGCCGTTCGGCAGCGCGAAGGCATTCACCGCGCCGGAATTGAGGATGGTGACCTTGTAGCCCTGGTCGGGACGGTCGGAGGCGGCGACCAGCCGGTCGACGGTCCTGCTGACGAGCGCCTCGAGCTTGGGATCGTCATAGGTCCCGCCATAGTTCGCCAGGATGCGCTCATGCTCCTTTTCGGTCGCGGGGGTTTGTGCGACGGCGGGCTTCGGCTTGGGCATCGCCACGGCCTGCGGTGTCGCAGCGGTCTGGAACCGGCCCATATCGCCACAGCCGGCGAGAGCCGCGGCAATGACAAGGCATAGCGCAGCAGGCGCCGCCCGCAGACGGCGGGGGCCATCACCTCGTTCGTGCCGCTCTAGCACCCCATTCACGTCGCTTAACCCGTGCCTGGCCTGATCTAAGGCCTTACCCCTGTCGGCTCGTTTGCGCCGAGCAACTCGACCTGTCCCGTGAGGCGCACATCGATCCGCGGCCCCGTACTCCCCTCGACCCAGCCCCGTACTCGAATGCGCTTATGTTCCAGGGACTTGAGGGCTATCCCGGCGCTTTCGAACGCCGGCAATGTGCGCCTTGAAATAGTCACCGCAAACCCGCGTGTCCAGTTCTGTCCGAAGTTGAGGTAGGTCATTGCCCCAGCCTGCCGGACTGACCGGACTTTACCCTCGACCACCGCAAAACGCCCGATCTCCGCCAAAATATCGTCCGGACTTTCCGCGTTTTTTATGGCCGACGGGGCAGCCCAACTGCCCATTTTTTGGCGCCGCGCCGCTGCTTCCGACGCCATCAGGGCTGCTGCGCAATCCTTGTCCGCGATCTCTGCGGAGACCAGGGCTTCGCCCCGGGCGAGCAGCATGGCCTGCACGGAGGCCTCGCTCTCGCCGATAAAGACCAGCGCGCCCTGGCGCCCGTAACGGTCCGGCGTGTCGTCAGCGCTACGTAACCTCACGTCGCGTCCGGGCAGCAGCGAGGTCAGCGTCTGCTTCGTCGTTGCGGTCGGCTCGATGCCCGCGAGGCGGATCTCGCGTCCGTCATCGAGACGCACGCTGCGCGCATCGACGATGGCCGCGACGCGGCCTTCGCCTTGGGCTTCGAACTGGCAGGGTGTCGCCAACGCAGTGTGAGCCGCGCCGAGGAGACATGCGATGGTGAGCTGAAGCAGTCGCGTCACGTGACCCGGAGAGGTTGTGTTGCGCGTCGATCTTAACTCGAGCGGCGCTTGAGGCGAAGAGGCTTCTTCATTCTCCGCGTCATTGCGAGCGCAGCGAAGCAATTCGAAGTCTCACCGCGAAAGATTCGACGCTGCGTTCGCAATGACGCGGAAACATCTTGCGTTACCATTCCGCTTTGCGGAAAGCATGCGCCGCAATCATGCGTGCATCGCGCCTCGCGCTTGCTGCGCTCTTGCGCATGCGGCATGATTGCGGCAATAGCGATGGCCACAGCTATCACCAAGAGCAATAACCAAGCCGCCAGCAGAGCACGGTGCGATAAGGGAGGTCTTTTTCGATGAAGCATATTTTGTCCGGCATTTTTGCCGCCGCGTTTGCCCTCAACGCGAGCGCCGCGCAGGCCCAGGACAAGCCGCCGCTGAAGATCGGCGGCATCCTCGACATGTCGAGCCTCTATGCCGACATCACCGGTCCCGGCAGCGAGACCGCGGCCAAGATGGCGGTGGAGGATTTTGGCGGCGAGGTGCTGGGACGGAAGATCCAGGTGCTGGCAGCCGACCATCAGAACAAGGCCGATCTCTCCGCCAACATCGCCCGCGATATGCTCGACAACCAGGGCGTCGAGATGATCTACGACGTCGCCGCGTCCGCGACCGCGCTTGCCGCCGGCGAGATCGCCAAAGCTCGCAACAAGATCATCATGTTCAATGGCCCGGGCTCGATCCGTCTCACCAACGAGGCCTGCGGCCCCTACACCATCCACTACGTGTTCGACACCTACGGCCAGGCCAACGTGACCGGCCTTGCGGCGGTGAAGTCGGGTCTCGACAGCTGGTACTTCCTCACCGCCGACTACGCCTTTGGCCAGGATCTGGAGAAGGACACCAGCGCCGTCGTCACCAAGACCGGCGGCAAGGTGCTCGGCAGCGTGCGCCATCCGCTCAACACGTCGGATTTCTCGTCCTTCCTGCTCCAGGCCCAGGCCTCCAAGGCCAAGGTGATCGGGCTCGCGAATGCCGGCGGCGACACCATCAACGCCATCAAGCAGGCGGCGGAGTTCGGTATCACCAAGGGCGGCCAGAAGGTCTCGCCGCTGCTCGCCTTCGTCACCGATATCGATTCGATCGGGCTTGAGACCGCGCAGGGCTTGCTGCTGGCGGAAGCGTTCTACTGGGATCTCAACGACGACACGCGCGCATTCTCCAAGCGCTTCATGGAGCGCACCAAGCGGGTGCCGACCTCGGCGCAGGCCGGCGTCTATTCCTCCATCACGCATTACCTGAAAGCCGTGAAGGCGGCCGGCACCACCGATGCCGCTGCGGTCATCAAGGTGATGAAGGAGACGCCGATCAACGACTTCTTCGCCAAGGGCGGCAAGATCCGCGAGGACGGCCGCATGATTCATGACATGTACCTGTTCGAGGTGAAGAAGCCGTCGGAGTCCAAAGGCCGCTGGGATGATTACAAGCTGCTCGCCACGGTGCCCGGCGCCGAGGCCTTCCAGCCTCTGGAGCAGTCGCGCTGCCCGCTGGTGAAGAAGTGACGGCGTGAGCCGTCGTGGCGACGAGCGCGCCCAGTCGTAGGTCGTCATCCCGGGGCGCGAAACGAACCCGGGATCCATCGGGCGGCATTGACGGTTGAGGAATGGATTCCGGGTTCGCGCCAAGGGGCGCGCCCCGGAATGACGGAGTAAAACAGACAAAGGGAGACGCCGCATGAGCAACGACATGGTCCTGCAAAAGCTCGAAGGCGGGCTGCTCACCATCACGATGAACCGGCCGGAGCGGAAGAACGCGCTCAACCCGGAAATGGTCGCCGGGCTGGTCGAAGCGGCACGGCGCGCGGCTGATGATTCCGAGGTGCGGGCCGTGCTGTTCAAGGGCGCCGGCGGCTCCTTCTGCGTCGGCGGCGACGTCAAGTCGATGGCCGCGGGCCGAGCACCGCTGCCGTTCGAGCAGAAGCTCGCCAATCTGCGCCGCGGCATGGAGGTCTCGCGCATCCTGCACCAGATGCCGAAGCCCGTGGTGGCGCAGCTCGATGGCGCCGCAGCCGGCGCCGGCTTGTCGATGGCGCTGTCCTGCGATCTCCGTATCGCCAGCGAATCCTGCAAGATCACCACCGCCTTCGCCAAGGTTGGCTTCTCCGGCGATTACGGCGGCACCTATTTCCTGACGCAACTGCTCGGCAGCGCGCGGGCGCGCGAGCTCTATCTGATGTCGCCGGTGCTCACGGCGAAAGAAGCCCACGCCATCGGCATGGTCACCAAGGTCGTGCCCGACGCCGAGATCGACGCTGCCGCGCACGAGCTAGCGCTGTCTCTGGCGCAGGGCCCCTCGATTGCGCTCGGCTTCATCAAGCGCAACATCAACAATGCCGAGCATCTGGCGCTCGAGGACTGCTTCGACGGCGAGGCGATCCATCACACCCGCTGCGGCGACACCGAGGACCACAAGGAGGCCGCAAAAGCCTTCGTCGAGAAGCGTAAGCCCACCTTCAAGGGCGCATGACCATGACGCCCTATATGCGGTTGCGGCAGATATGCCTGGTCGCGCCGCAGCTCGCGCCCGTCGTCTCCGACATCGCGGAGATCATGGGCCTTGCCGTCTGCTACCGCGACGGCAATGTCGCCAAATACGGCTTGGAAAACGCGCTGCTCCCGGTCGACACGATCCTGCTGGAGGTGGTGGCGCCGTTCAAGGACGGCACCACCGCCGGCCGTTTCATCGAGAAGACCGGCGGCCGCGGCGGATACATGGCGATCTTCTGCTGTGACGATCCCGACGAGCGCGGCCGCAACGCCAACGCGCTGGGCGTGCGCACCGCCAACGTCATCGACCATGCGCCCTATCACGGCGTACAGCTCCATCCCCGTGACTGCCGCGCCGCCTTCATCGAGTTCAACCACACCGACGGCAGCGACGACATTCTGGGCCCTTACCCGCCGGCCGGGCCGGATTGGCAGAAATTCATCCGCAAGGACGTGACGCAGGCGCTCACGG
>JAEYTQ010000297.1 GCA_023433965.1 Pseudomonadota bacterium
GCAGATGACGGCATGAACGACGCCGCGCGCATCGCGCGTCACCCCGCAGTGGTTGTTGAGCATTTCCATGTGGCATCTCGAAGGTTTCGGGGGCATGTGCGAGGCGCACTGCCTTGGATCACTTCCGAGCCGAAACGTGCCGCTTGTCAAGCGGACCTG
Source organism: Pseudomonadota bacterium (assembly GCA_023433965.1). GTDB lineage: Bacteria > Pseudomonadota > Alphaproteobacteria > Rhizobiales > Xanthobacteraceae > Bradyrhizobium. Next base: position 160 of record JAEYTQ010000297.1, read on the forward strand.
CGGGTTGAGTTGCCAGCGCGAAGTTCGTGAAATAGTATGATGCGCATCATCCAATGAGGTTGCCGTGACCGACATCGATCAACTGGAGCTTTTCTCGCCGGCGCAGCGGCGCGAGCGAGTGGTGGACTGGCAGGCGCCCGCGCCGGTGGCGAAAGCGGCGATGGGGCTGTCCGGCATGGAGGCCATGCTGGGCATTCGCGACGGCCGGCTGCCGCCGCCGCCGTTCGCGAAACTGATCGGCTTCGTCATGGCGGTGGTCGAGCCGGGCCGGATCGTCATGGAACTGGAGCCGCGCGAGGATCTCGAAAACACCATCGGCCTGATCCACGGCGCAACCGCCGCGGCGCTGCTCGATACTGCCATGGGCTGCGCCGTTTCGACCCGGCTCGAGGCCGGCCAGGGCTCGGTGACCCTCGAGCTGAAGCTCGCCTTCCTGCGTCCGCTCTCGGTCCGCTCCGGGCGGATCTCGGCCGAGGGCAAGGTGATCAAGCTGGGGAGACAGACCAGCTACACGGAAGGTTTCGTCCGCGACGGCAAGGGCGCGCTCGCGGTGCATGCGACGGCGACGTTTTCCATGATCGGAAACAGCTTAACGTGAATTAATGCACCGGTCGGCCGACTTCCATGCTATGAGATGATCTTCGACATCCAATGAGATCCGCATGCGCTATTCCCGGGAACACAAGCAGGAAACCCACGATCGCATCGTGAGGAAGGCCTCCGTGCGGCTGCGCGAAAAGGGCGCCCATGGCATCGGCGTCGCTGACCTCATGAAGGAGGCCGGTCTGACCCATGGCGGCTTCTACGCGCATTTCGATTCCCGCGAGGCGCTGGTGATCGAGGCGTTTGGCTATGCCATGGACCGCTCGATGGAGCACTGGCGCAAGATCACGGACGAGGTGTCGCCGGAGAAGCGGCTGGCGCTGATCGCAGAGGCCTATCTCTCGGCCTTTCACCGCGACAATCCGGGCCATGGCTGCTCGATTCCCGCGCTCGGCGCCGAGATCGCTCGCGAGAGCTCGAAGGCGCGAAAAGCCTTTGCCGGCAAGCTCGAGGAAATGATCGAGCTGCTAGCCGACTACATTCCCAATTTGCCGCGCAAGGCCGCGCGCAAGCAGGCGATCGCGACCCTGGCGACGATGGCCGGCAGCATGCTGCTGGCGCGCATCGCCGGTTCGAGCGAGCTCTCCGAAGAGGTGTTGAAGGCGGGCCGGGACAGCGCGCTGGAGGGTGCGCAGCGCGAACCGAAGGTGACGGCGGCAAAGAAGGCGAAGAACTAGCCGAGGTGGCGCAGGGCAAAGGCGCGTCGGCGCCGTGCCCACCATCTCTCTCCATCGTCAGCGTTGACGTGGGCGCGTTCCGCTTGCCCACCCAACCAGACGTCCTGAGACGTCGCTACCGCCCCGCAAACAGCGCCCGCTCGCGCTCCACGATCTCACCGATGTAATCCGCCACCGCCCTGATCCGCGCGAGGTCCTTGCTGTCGGCGTGCATCAGCATCCAGAACGTCCGCGTGATCGAAATCTCCTCGGGGAGCACCGGGACGAGCTGCGGATGATCAATCGCCATGAAATGCGGCAGCACCGCGATGCCGAAACCCGAGAGCGTGGCATTGAGCTGCGCGATCAGATTGGCACTGCGAAAGCGTGCCGAGATCCGCGGCGAGACCTGCGGCAGATAGTCGAGCTCCGGCGTGAACAGGAGTTCCTCGATGTAGCCGACGAAACGATGCTGCGGCAGCGCCTCGCGCGAGGCGATCCTGGGGAAGCGGTCCAGATAGGCCGGCGCGGCGTAGAGCCCGAGGCGGTAGTCCAGCAGCTTGCGGCCGACGATCCGGCCTTCCTTCGGCATGGTCAGGCTGATCGCGATATCGGCTTCGCGCTTGGAGAGGCTGAACAGTCGCGCGGTAGCTACAAGTTGCAGATCGAGATCGGGATAGCGGTCGGCGAAGGGGGCAAGCCGCGGCGCCAGGAACGCGGTGCCGAAGCCATCAGGGGCGCCGATCCGCACCGTGCCGGTCAGCCGCGCCACGGAGCCGCCTACCTGCTCCTGGTTGGCGACGATGGTCGATTCCATGGTTTCGGCGCTGTCGGCGACGCGCTGGCCCGCCTCGGTGAGGAGGTAGCCGGTCTTGCGCCGGTCAAACAGCTTGGCCGAGAGGTGCTTCTCCAGCCGGTCGACGCGGCGGATCACGGTAGCATGGTCGACGCCGAGCTGTTTTGCCGCAGCCGAGACCGAGCCGCCCCGCACGATGGCCAGCACGAAGCGAAAGTCGTCCCAGTCGATAGCGCCTTGATCCAGCATTTTCGCACATCTATGGTGCATTATCTCAGACTTGAATCCTATAAAATGCAGGTCGATAGGATTTGTCAAAGCGACCACGCTCGGCCTGAAGGAGACCATTCCATGCGTTCAATCGGACATTTCATCGGTGGCAGGGAGGTCAAGGGCACCTCGAACCGCACTGCCGACGTCTTCGAGCCGATGACCGGCGACGTCCAGGCCAAGGTGGCACTGGCGTCCAAGGCCGAAGTCCGCGCCGCCGTCGAGAACGCGCGCGCGGCACAGCCCGAATGGGCCGCGACCAACCCGCAGCGCCGCGCCCGCGTCATGATGAAGTTCGTCGAGCTGGTGCAGCGCGACTACGACAAGCTCGCCGAGCTGCTCGCACGTGAGCACGGCAAGACCGTTCCGGACGCCAAGGGCGACATCCAGCGTGGCCTCGAGGTCGCGGAATTCGCCTGCGGCATCCCGCATCTGATGAAGGGCGAGTACACGGAAGGCGCCGGCCCCGGCATCGACATCTATTCGATGCGCCAGCCGCTCGGCGTCGTCGCCGGCATCACCCCGTTCAATTTCCCGGCGATGATCCCGATGTGGAAGTTCGCACCCGCCATCGCCTGCGGCAACGCCTTCATCCTGAAGCCGTCGGAGCGCGATCCCGGGGTGCCGATGCTGCTCGCCGAGCTGATGATCGAGGCGGGCCTGCCGGCCGGCATCCTCAACGTCGTCAACGGCGACAAGGAGGCGGTCGACGCCATCCTCGACGATCCCGATATCAAGGCCATCGGCTTCGTCGGTTCGACGCCGATCGCGCAGTACATCTACGAGCGCGCCGCGCAGACCGGCAAGCGCTGCCAATGCTTCGGCGGCGCCAAGAACCACGCCATCATCATGCCCGACGCCGACATGGACCAGGCGGTCGACGCGCTGATCGGCGCGGGCTACGGCTCGGCCGGCGAGCGGTGCATGGCCGTTTCGGTTGCCGTCCCCGTCGGCAAGTCCACCGCGGACCGCCTGATGGAAAAGCTGATCCCGCGCGTCGAATCCTTGAAGATCGGCACCTCGATCGATCCGTCGGCCGACTACGGTCCGCTGGTGACGCGGGAGGCGGTCGAGAAGGTCAAGAGCTACATCGACATCGGCGTCAAGGAGGGCGCGACGCTGGCCGTGGACGGTCGCGGCTTCAAGATGCAGGGCTACGAGAACGGCTTCTATCTCGGCGGCTCGCTGTTCGACAACGTCACCAAGGACATGCGGATCTACAAGGAAGAGATCTTCGGGCCCGTGCTCTCGGTCGTGCGCGCGCCCGTTTACAAGGAAGCGCTGGCGCTGCCGTCCGACCACGACTACGGCAACGGCGTTGCCATCTTCACCCGCGACGGCGACGCCGCGCGCGACTTCGCGGCCAAGGTGAACGTCGGCATGGTCGGCATCAACGTGCCGATCCCGGTGCCGATCGCCTATTACACCTTCGGCGGTTGGAAGAAGTCCGGCTTCGGCGATCTCAACCAGCACGGCCCGGATTCGATCCGCTTCTACACCAAGACCAAGACGGTGACCTCGCGCTGGCCGTCCGGCGTCAAGGAAGGCGCGGAGTTCTCGATCCCGCTGATGAAGTAATCCTCTTGAGGAGCGAGGCCGGGATGCAGTTCGCTCTGAACGAGGATCAGATCGCGGTGCGCGACATGGCGCTGGCGTTTGCGGCGGAGAAGATCGCGCCGCATGCGCTGCGCTGGGACGAGGAGAAACATTTCCCCGTCGACGTGATGCGCGAGGCGGCGACGCTCGGCATGGGCGGCATCTACATCCGCGACGATGTCGGCGGCTCCGCGATGACGCGGTTCGACGCGGCGCTGATCTTCGAGGCGCTGGCGACGGGCTGCCCGACCACCTCGGCCTTCATCTCCATCCACAACATGGCGAGCTGGATGATCGATGCCTTCGGCAGCGACACCCAGCGCCACCAATGGCTGCCGAAGCTCTGCACCATGGAGCTGATCGCGAGCTACTGCCTGACCGAGCC
>JAEYTQ010000335.1 GCA_023433965.1 Pseudomonadota bacterium
CGTTGGGACGAATGGTCTGGAAGTCGGCGCCGAACGGTAGCACCTTGCCTGATATCGCGCCTTTCACCTCGCCGCCGATGATCGGGATGATGCGGCGAACGCCGATCCCGGTCTCGCCGGCGGTGACGACGTCGCCGATGCGGGCAGTCACGGTGAACGCGTATTTCGTTTCCAGCGTCGGCGTGGTCATCGCTTCACCTCTTCATTGCGCCATCATGCGTGTCGGCAGCCAGATCGCCAGCATAGGGAAGGCGATCAGAATCACCAGGCGGATCAGGTCGGTGACCACGAACGGACTCACGCCCCTGAAGATGGTGGAGAACGACACGTCCTTCACCACGCTCTTGATGACGAACACATTCATGCCCACCGGCGGAGTGATCAGCCCGAGTTCGACGGTCATGACGACAATGACGCCGAACCAGATCGGGTCGAAGCCGAGATGGATGATGACGGGGAAGATGATCGGCACGGTCAGGATGATCATCGCCATGGCGTCCATCAGGCAGCCAAGCACGAGATACATTACCATGATCAGCGCCAGCACGCCGTAGGGTCCGAGGCCGAGGCCGGTGAGGAGCTCCGTAACCTTTTGCGGCGTCTGCGTCACCGTGAGGAAATACCCGAAGATCAGCGCGCCGATCAGCACGGTGAACACGGCGGCCGCGGTGCGCGTGGCCTGCAGCAGCGAGGCCAGCACCTTCTCGCGGTCGAGCCGGCCGGTCAGCACGCCGATGATGAAGGCGCCGGTCGCGCCGACGCCGCCGGCCTCCGTCGGCGTGAAGCGCGGCAGGAAGGGCAGGCCATAGAGGCCGCCGATCACGAATACGAACAAAAGGACCGGAGCCCAGATGTCCTTCAATCCGGCGAAGCGCTCGCGCCACGGAATCACCTTGCCCTTGGCCAGGAAATCCGGGCGGAAATAGCCGATCAGGAAGATCGTGATCATGTACATGGCCATCGCGAGCAGGCCGGGAATGATGCCCGCGATGAAGAGCTTGCCGATGTCCTGCTCGGTGATGATGCCGTAGACCGCAAGCACCGTGGAGGGCGGCAGGATCGCGCCCAGCGTGCCGCCGGCCGCGATGACCCCCGTGGCAAAGGACTGCGGGTAGCCGAAGCGGCGCATCTCCGGGTAGGCAACGGCGGAGAAGGTCGCGGCGGTCGCAACCGACGAACCGCAGATCGCGGCGAAGCCGCCGCAGGCACCGACGGTGGCGATGCCGAGACCGCCCCGCAGATGGCCGACGAAGCCGTTGGCGGCGCGGAACAGCTCGCGGCTCATGCCGGAGTTGCTGACGAAGGATCCCATCAGCAGGAACATCGGAATCACGCCGAAAGTGTAATCCGTCACCGTCCGCATGGTGACTTGCCCGACCATCTTCAGGGCCGGTGTCGAGCCGACGAGATAGCTGAAGCCGCACACGCCGACGAGACCCATGGCCATGCCGACCGGTACGCGCAGCAGCATCAGGGCGAACAGGGAGACGAAGCCGATGACGGCGACGGCGTCGGTACTCATGGTCACTCCGTCACCTTGATCTTGGGTTCGTGCATGTCTTCGGGGTGGAAGATCAGCCGGTACGTGCGGATCGCGATCAGCAGCACGGCGCAGACGTCGCCAATCCATGCGACGAGGAAGAACGGCCATACCGGCATGTGCAGGTCGAAGGTCTGGACGTTGTCGTTGTAGGTGCCGTGCACCTTGTCGAACAGCGTCCAGGTCTGCACGGTCACGACGAACAGAAGCACCAGCGTTGCGAACACGTCGATCCAGCGCTGGTGGCGCGGACCGACATTGCCCCACACGAGGTCAACCGTGATGTGAGTGCCGCGATAGGAGGTCGCGGCGATGCCCCAGAAGATCAGGATGCCGAGCAGCATTCGGCCGATGTCGAAACTGTCGGGGATCGAATAGTTCAGCGTGTTGCGCAGCAGCACCGACAGGAAGATGTCGAGCGCGACGATGCCGACGAAGCCGGCCGCGATCCATTCGATCGAATCGATGATGCGGTCCATCCAGGAGCGCTTCATGGGGAAAGTGTCCTTCAGACGAGTGCGCGGTGTGTCCGCGATGAAGCTGCGCTCCCTCCCCCGCTTGCGGGGGAGGGTTGGGGAGAGGGTGTTTCCACGATCGAGGACCTCGAGAGGAGAGAACCCCCACCCGGCGCGCGGGACGATGCTGCGCATCGCCCGGGCGCGCCCCTCTCCCGCAAGCGGGAGAGGTGCAGCGACTGCGCCGCTGCTGGGCGTCACTCCGCCAGCGCGTTGTACTTCTTCATCGAGGCCTTGAGGTCCGCGAGCGCGGCATCCGGATCGGCGCCGGCCTTCTTGGCGCCGTCGCCCCAGGTCTTGACCAGCGGCTCGGCGGCCTTCTTCCAGGCGGCTGTCTGCTCGGCCGTCAGCTTGTAGACCTCGTGGCTGGATTCCGCCTTCACCTTGGCGATGCCGGCATCCTCGAACTTGCCCCAGTGCTCGCCGACGGCGCCGGCCATTTCGACCGTGCAGTTCTTGTCGATCGCGGCCTTCTGCTTGTCGGACATCGCGTTGTACTTGTCCTTGTTGATCACGAACACGAAGGTCGTGGTGTAGAGCGGTGCCTCCATGTCGTACTTGGTCACCTTGTCGATGCCGAACAGCACCAGGGAGCCCCAGGGGAAGGTGACGCCGTCGGCGACGCCGCGCTCGATGATGTCGCGCACCTCCGGTGCCGAGGATTGTACGTTGGTGCCGCCGAGCGAGGTGACGAAGTTCGCCATGGTGGCGTGCGCGGGGCGGATCTTCATGCCCTTCACGTCCTCAGGGTTGACGATCTTCTTGGTCCGGGAGTGGAACGAGGAGGGCGAGTG
>JAEYTQ010000347.1 GCA_023433965.1 Pseudomonadota bacterium
TACACAACCTCACCGTCGGGTGTCCGGGCCGCACCATACTCATCGGCAAGAGTGCGCCCCGTAATGGACAAGCAGCTGCCGTCGATATGCCCACTCTGGATCAGCTCCCGGATTATGACCGCGGCACCGCCAAGGTCGTAGACATCCTTCGCCGTGTACTTGCCTCCAGGCCGCAGATTTCCAATCAGCGGCGTCCTGGCAAACACCTCGCCCACATCATCGATGGTGAATGCAATCCCGGCCTCGTTTGCGATCGCCGGTAGATGCAGCGCGGCGTTGGTCGAGCCGCCCGTTGCGGCGACAATCGCTGCACCATTCTCCAGCGACTTTCGCGTCACGATGTCGCGCGGCAACGGCCCACCGCGCTCCAGCATTTCCATGATCAGACGCCCGGCACGTCGCGAGATCTGCGCGCGCTCGGAATAGACGCCTGGCACCATCGAGACGTTCGGAATCGTCAGCCCCATCGCCTCGGAGACCATTCCCATGGTGTTCGCGGTGAACTGGCCGGCGCAGGCTCCGATCGTCGGCAGGCACGCGCGCTCAACTCGCTCGAGCGTGGCAGCATCGATCTCCCCAGTCATGAAGCTGCCGACAGCCTCGTAGGAATCGAGCACCGTCAGCGTACGACCGTCCACCCGGCCCGGCAGCGAGCTGCCGCCGTAGATGAAGATGGACGGCACGTTGCAGCGAACCATACCCATCATCACGCCTGGAAGCGTCTTGTCGCATCCGCCATATCCGATCAACGCATCATAGGCCAGGCCATGAACCACCGCCTCGATCGAGTCGGCGATCAGTTCGCGCGAGAACAGCGAGAACTTCATCCCCTCGTGATTCATGCTGATGCCGTCGGACACCGAGACGGTCGAGAACTCACGCGGTGTGCCGCCGGCCTCCTCGATTCCGGTCTTGGCTGCAGCCACCTGGAAGTCGTGGGTCATGTTGCAGGGCGTCTGCTCGCCCTTCATGCTGACGATGCCCACCATCGGCTTGGAAATCGCAACGTCGTCCAGCCCCATCGCGCGCATGAATGCACGATGCGGGGCCCGGTCGAGCCCATCCGTGGTGACCCGTGATCGCAGCTTCTTCATTGGGATGTCTCTTCATGCAGCGTCCCGGATGACCCGGAACGCCACGATTCTCGTTCGATCACCCGTCCCGCTTCTACTGCAGCGGCGCAACGATCGACTGATGCTTGAACTGTGCGACATCCAGCTTAGGCAGCATTCCCGTCTCTGCATAGATATCCAGCATCTTCTGGATCGCCGGGAAATTGGGCGCTGCGCCCGGATCGCGGCCGAAATCGTTGTCCTTGAGCAGATAGGTCTCGAGCACCGGAACAGGCGCCTTCAGCACTTCGGACACGACTTTCAGGGTCTCCTCGCGATTGGCCAGCGCCTTCTTCATGCCTGACGTGACGTCGCGGACATAGGCTTTGACCAGTTCCGGGTTCTTGTCGACGAAATCGGCACGGCAAGCTTCCAGGATGTGCACGATGTTCGGCATGGCCTCGGACAGCGAGAACAGCTTCCTTGTCCCGCCCTTTGCCTCCGCGCGCGCAGCAAACGGCTGGTTCATGTTGACTGCATCGACGCGGCCTTGGCGCAGCGCGTCCTCGGAGACGGCGAAGCCGACCTCAACCAGCTTGATGTCCTTGGCGGGATCGACGCCATTCTGCTTCAGAAGCAGGTTGAATGGCCCCTGCGTGCCACCGCCGATCACCGAGATGCCCACCGTCTTGCCCTTGAGATCCGCAATCGTCTTGATCGGCGAGTCATCCTTGACGGCCCAGTAGACCGAGAAGCCGCCGGGCTTCTCGAAAACGTGCTGCGCGACGATATAGGCCTTGAGATTGCCCCCGACGACACCGTTGGAGAGCGACAGCGGCGCCTGGGTCGCACAGTCCAAGGCGCCGGCCGCCAATGCCTGCGTCATCGGCGCGGTGCCCTGGAATTGGGTCCATTCGATGTTGTAGGTCTTGCCTAAATTGGGAAACTCGGCTGGCCTGCGCATCATCCAGTACTTGGATTCCTCCGCCGGGATCGTCCAGCCGACGCGGATCGTCTGCTGCCCCCAGGACGGGCTTGCGCCCGCGCTCACGGCTGCTGCTGCCCCCAAAGCCAGGATCCACTTCGAAACGGTTCGCATCGTGCCACTCCGCTGCTCCGGCGCCGACCGGCGCCCCCAACCCGACCTCGTCAAATGTTTCATGGTTCAAACAATCAGGCAAGCCATGCGAGCCGGGCGGTTTCGCCGCGCGATGCGCCATGCCAAGGTATCGCGGCAACGGCACGGCGTGCGCTGCAACGGAAGGAAGCAACCTATGGCTGACGGGAGCAACACAAACCCGCAGGGTGTCGAAAGACTGGGCTATCTCGGCCTCGGGCTCATGGGACAACCCATGACCCGGCGCCTGCTCAGCGCCGGCTATCAGGTCACCGTCTGGAACCGCTCGCAGGACAAGATTGGTCCGCTGGTCGAATCCGGTGCAACTCGGGCAACCACGCCCCGCAACGTGATGACGACCTCAGATATCGTTTTCATGTGCGTGACGGACGCTGCCGCCGTCGAAGAGGTGATCTTCGGGCCAGACGGTCTGGCCGCTGCGCCTGGCGCAGGCAAGCTTGTGGTCGACTTCTCCTCGATCCATCCCGACGCGGCGCGCGATCTCGCTGCGCGGCTAAAAGATGCGAACGGAGCGGGCTGGATCGATGCGCCGGTGTCCGGGGGCACGAAGGGTGCGGAAGAAGGCACTCTGGCGATCATGGCGGGTGGGGAAGCCAGCGACATCGAGAGGGTGCGACCCTATGTGTTGGCCATGGCGCGCAGGTTCACGCACATGGGTCCGATTGGCGCGGGACAGACCACGAAACTCTGCAACCAGGTGATCGTCGGATGCGCGATGGCTGTCCTCGCGGAAGCTACGCGCCTTGCTGTGAACGCTGGAATTGACGCCAACCGGTTGCCCGAAGCGCTTTCCGGCGGCTTTGCGGATTCCATTCCGCTCCAGCTCTTCGTACCGAGAATGGTGCAGGGCATCCAC
>JAEYTQ010000235.1 GCA_023433965.1 Pseudomonadota bacterium
GTGAGCTCGACGAGCACGCGTTCGCGATTGGTCGCGTCATAGCGCGGATGCAGCGCCGAGAGCTTGACCGAGATGCCGGGCCGGTCGGGCAGGGGTTCGTTGCCCGCCGTCTTGCCGATCGTGTCGATCGCGCTGGCATAGGCATCGAAATAGCGCCTGGCGTCGGCGGCCGTACGGGCCCCTTCGCCGAGCATGTCGAAGGAATAGCGCCGTTTCTGGCCGGAGCGCGGCTGGCCCCGCCCCAGTGCCTGCTCGATGGTCTCGCCGAGCACGAAATGATTGCCCATCAGCCGCATCGCCTGGCGCGTTGCGGTGCGCACGGCTGGCGCATCGAGCCGCTTCACCAGCCTGCCGATGGTGCCGTACGGCGTCTCGCCGGGCTGAATCACCCGCGCCGACAGGCCGAGCGCCCAGGCCGAGGCGTTGACCAGGAATGCCGTGGACTTGGTCTCGTGATGGATGAAGTCGCCTTCGCCGAGCTTGTCCTCGATGAACCGGTCGGCGGTACGCGCATCAGGCACGCGCAGTAGCGCCTCGGCGAGCACCATCAGCGCGAGCCCTTCCTTGGTCGAGAGCGCGAACTCCCGCAGCATGTCCTCGACCCCGCCGAGCGGATCGTCGCGCTTGCGGATCGCCTCGATCAGCCGCGTCGCGGTGCGGTCGATCCGCGCCTCCTGCGGCGGGGACAGGTGCGAGGCCGGCAACAGGAGTGCGGCGATCTCGCTGTCGTCGGATGCGTAAGGAGCGGAGAAGGGCGGCGGGGTGCTCTGCATGGCGTGTCCTGGTGGCGAAATTCAGGATAAGGCCCTCACGACCGTAATTCGATGGACAATATAGCGGATTTGCCTTAGAAAATGAAGTATATCGGATGCTTTACCTGACAAGATATGGATTTAGATCGAATCGACCGGAAAATCCTCTCGATCCTTCAGGAGGATGGCCGCATTGCCAATGTCGAGCTCGCCGAGCGCATCGGGCTCTCGCCGACGTCGATCGGCGAGCGGCTGAAGCGTTTGCAGCGCGAGGGTTTCGTCGAAGGCTATGGCGCGCGGCTCAATCCGCACCGGCTCGGCCTCGGCCTCCTGGTATTCGTGGAGGTGCTGCTCGACAAGACCACGCCCGACAATTTCGAGCGCTTCGCGCGCGCCGTGAAGCTCGCGCCTGAGGTTCTGGAATGTCACATGGTTGCCGGCGGCTTCGACTATCTCGTGAAGGCGCGGCTGGCGGACATGGCGGCGTATCGGCGCTTCCTCGGCGAGACCCTGCTGTCGATGCCGGGTGTGCGCGAGACGCGAACCTATGCGGTGATGGAGGAGATCAAGCGCGACGCACCGTTGCCGGTGGGCTGACGACGTGCCGTCGCGATTGTCATTGCCGCGGCGTTGAATGAGTGGGCTTCGCAGGAAAAATAACTATCCTCGTGCAATCGCAACGCCTGTCGTCGACTGCACTGGCCGTCTTCTGAAATTTTCTTGGCCCGGCTCCCGGATCGTCCAGGAGTCAGCAAAAAGCTGGCGGGCTTAGACTTTGAGGTTCTCTGCGGAAGTCTTGCCCCGGTTTGCGATCTCTTCGTATTCCACCGTCTGTCCTTCGTTCAGGGTCGACAGACCGGCTTTCTGCACTGCCGAGATATGCACGAACACATCCTTGCCCCCCGACGCAGGCTGGATAAATCCATAACCCTTCGTCGGGTTGAACCACTTGACCGTACCTTTAGCCATCACGACTTCTCCGCGGGTCTTCCTCCGAGATCTCCGAGCCGCCAGTCCCCGCCAACCGGCCGGTTCGGTCCTACAGGATACGCGGAATGTGGCGGGCTTGGTAGCTCAAACCACATCCGCATTTCGCCGAATTCCGCTCAACTTCGCGGCGCTTTTGCCGGTTTTGCCCGTTTCGCGGTCAGTTGACCTGCGCGGCGTACCAGCATCCGTCAATACGTCGCTGCCAGATAATCGACGATCTTGCCGACATCGGCATCGTCGATCGGCGCGCCATAGACTTTGATCATCTTGGTCACCTCCGACTGCCAGAAGCCCTTCTTGTCCTTCATCGGCGGCTGCGTCGCGATGTAGTCCGACGAATGGCAGGCGGTGCAATTGCCCTGCACGACCTCGAGATTGGGACCGGGCTTGAAGGCGGCGACCTCGTCGGGGGTCTTGTAGTTGACCGGCGCGGCAGGGGCCGAACCCATCGCGGCGAGGGCCAGGGGAACGACGAGGGCGATGGCGAGGAGAGCGGAGCGCGGCATGATCAGTCTCCTTCAGGCCACGGTGACGCGGATGATTTCGACGACGTTGCGCAGATAACCCGCGGGGTTCCAGCGCGGCGTGTCCGGCTGCGTCTCGCCGCCATTGCCGGTGGCCCGGACCTTGAGCTCGTGGCTGCCGGAGGCGAGCTTCACCGGCAGCTTCCATTCGCGGAACGCGTATTTGCCGAGATCCTTGCCGAGCTTGGCTCTCGTCCAGGTTTTGCCGCCGTCGGTGGAGACCTCGACCTCCTCGATGCCCTTGCCGCCATCGAAGGCGATGCCGCGTAGCGTGGCCGCTCCCGCCTTCAGCTTGGCGCCATCGGGGACGCTCGTGATGAAGGAACGGATGGTGAAGCGATTGATCGGGATGGTCGCCTTCGGTGTGGTGCCCGGTTCGATGGCGTTGTTCGGCGTGTCCGGAATGCGATAGGCCGACTTCATCCAGAACCCATCGTAGACATTATCGATGACGGTGATCTCGTTGAGGTGCTTGACCCAGTAGGTGCCGTAATAGCCGGGCACGATCAGGCGCAGCGGGAAACCGTTGAGGAACGGCAGATCCTCGCCGTTCATGCCGTAGGCCAGCATGACCTCGCCGTCACTGGCGTGGTCGAGATCGAGCGCCTTGACGAAGTCGGGCGTCTTGTCGTTGACGGGCCCGTCCATGCCGCCAAACGTCACCTGCCTGGCGCCGCTCTGCACGCCCGCCAGGGACAGCACGGTCTTCAGCGGCACGCCGCGCCAGCGCGCGCAGCCCATGGCGCCGTTGGCGAGCTGGCCGCCGGCAACGCGCGGCTCGAAGAAGCCGCGGCTGTTGCCGGAGCATTGCGCGACGGCGACGATCTCGGTCGCCTTCAATTTGCGGATGTCCTTCAGCGAGAGCTTCAGCGGCTTGTCGACCTTGCCCTTGACCTCCAGCGTGAACTTGTCGGGGTCGAGATTGTAGGGCAGGTCGGACAGGTGATAGCGCACGAAGAACGCGTTGTTCGGCGTGATGGGGCCGTCGTTGAATACTGCAAAAGGCGTTTCGAGTTGCGGCGGCCGGCTGGTCAGGCCGATCATCGGCCGTTTCTGCGGATATTTCACCAGCGGCCGCTCGCCATTGGCGAAGGGCAGGGTGACGGCGTCGAGCGCCAGCGCTCTGGTGGAACTCAGTGTGGCCGCCATGGCGGCAAGACCAGCTCCCTTGAGCAGGTCGCGTCGGTCGATCATTCTCGTCTCCTCCCGGAGCTTTCTTCAGCTTGCGGTCATCACCGCAGGCCTGCGCTCATCTGTCGCAACGATTTGAACGAAGTCAATTCGCGCTTTCGCAGCTGGCCCATGCCGCCGCGTTGCAGCAGGCCGGTGTTACGGTGATGACTTGGGCTGACTCAACGTCGCTGCAAGCTCGCTGCACCTCACCCGCTTGCAAGCGGGTGAGGGACCGCACTGCCGCCGCGGCTGCCTTACGCCGGCACGCGCTCGCTGCTCTCGACCAGCGCCGCCAGCTCTCGCGCGTCCGCCACCACGCGCACGGCAAGCGGCTCGTCGCGGCCGCGGATCGCGACCTCCTGATGCGGCAGGGCGTCGTCGGCGAGCCCGGCGGTGTGGTGCACTTCCTCCGAGACGACGGCCTCGCAGGCCAGAGCTTTCGTCATGTCCTGGAGGCGGGCGGCGACGTTGACGGCATCGCCGAGCGCGGTGAAGACGACGTGATCGCGATAGCCGATGTCGCCGATGATGACCTCGCCGCCGTGAATGCCGATGCCGAAGCGGATCGGTTGGCGCAGATCGTGGCTCAGGAGCTCGTTGAGCTCGTCGATGTGGGCGGCGATGCCCGAGGCGGCCTTCAGCGCCTGCCGGCAGGCTGCTTGCGGATCCTCCGCCAGTCCGAACAGTGCCAGCATGCCGTCGCCGACGAACTGGTTCGGCTGGCCGCCGTTCTCGATCACGGCCTGCGACACCGCGCCGAGGAAACGGTTGACGATGAAGACGGTATCGAACGGCAGCCGCTTTTCCGCCAGCTGTGTCGAGCCGCGCATGTCCACGAACAAGCTGACGAGATAGCGCTCCTGGCCGATGGCGGTCGATGTCGAGGCCTCGTCCGCCGCATGGGTGTGAGGCGTGAAGAGCTGGAAGAAGGAGAGGTCGGAGGTCGGCCGCAGCTGGCAGGCCAGCCGGATCGACGGATCGGCGGTGCCGACGCGGGTAAGAACGAAAGCCTCGCGCTGCGACGGCATGGGCAGGGTGTCATGATCGCCGATGATGCGGATGCGGCAGGTCGAGCAGCGGGCGCGGCCGCCGCAGACGCTGGCATGCGGCACGTTGTGGCGCAGACTCGCTTCCAGCACGGACAGGCCCTTGGGGACCCGCACCGTCTTGCCGTTGCCGTAGGACAGCGCGATCATGCCGCCGCGCCGTTCGCGCCAGGCCCGCACGCCGCGCGCCGCCAGCACCAGCCCCAGCAGCCCAAAATATCCCACGGTGAGACCGCCGGCGATACGCTCCAACGTATCGTTTTCCGCGACCGTGCCGACCTGGCGGCGGCCGAGATTCTGCGTGCGCCAGTCCCGATCCTCGCTCTCGATCTCGATGCTGCGGCCGCCCTGGTAGATGCCGAGCAGGGACAATGTCGGAATCAGCACGGCGGCCGCGAGCAGATAAGGCGCCGCGCGCGGGAAGAACGGCTTGAGGCGGAGCCAGAAATAAATCCCGATGCAGCCGTGCACCCAGGCGATGAGAAGCAGGATCGTCATCTGCCAGAGCCGGCCGGGTGCTACGACGAAGAACAGGTAGAGCTCCTGCGGATAGAGCTTCTCGTGTTCGTACAGGGTGTAGCCGAGCCGCACCCCGATCACGTGTCCCATGACCAGAGCGGGGATGCTCAGCCCCAGCACCAGCTGGAGCGGCTCGACCGCCCGCCAGCGAAATTGCCGGCGCTGGTACAGCGCGTACAGGCCGAGGCTCATATGCGTCAGCGCAGCCGCATAGAACACGACCGCAACGGGGAGAAACTGCCAGAACAGGATGTGGTAGATGACCCCGGCCTCCATGGCCTCGACCGAGATGTTGCCGAGCGCATGGTTGAGGAAGTGGCTGACCACGTATGCGAACAGGATGACACCGCAGACGAGTCGCACCTGCCGCACGCCGGTGGCGCGGACGAGCTCGGACATGGGGGCAGCAGCGGTGGCCATGATGCGGTTGTATCAGCTCACGAAGCAGAACGGCCAGCCCGGTGTTTCATTCCCGATGTGGACAGGTCGTGAGAACACATGCCCGGGACGACGGCGGCGTATGCGGCCCAATCCCCACATTGACTCCCCCTGCCAGGTTGGCGAAAAGCGCGGCCGTGACGAGAGCCCCTGACAATACCGCCCCCTCCGGCAGCGCCGAACGCCGTCTCGTTCTTGTTGCCGCACTCGTCGTCGCCGCGATGACGTTGCTGCGGATCGTCTACGCCTCCGTGATCGAGTTGCGCACGGACGAAGCCTATTACTGGACCTGGTCGAAGGAACCGGCGCTCAGCTTCCTCGATCATCCGCCAGGCATCGCCTGGCTGATTCGCTTCGGCACCGCGATCTTCGGCGACACCGCGCTCGGCGTCCGCTTCGGGGGCATCGTCGCGATGCTGGTGACGCAGCTTCTGCTCGCCGACATCGTCCGCCGCCTCACGCATGATGCTCGCGCGGTCGTGCTCGCCGTGCTGATGCCGGAGGCCGCGCTCTATTACGGCCTGCTGATGGCCAAGGTCGCGCCCGATGTCGCGATGATCCCGTTCGCGGTTGCCATGATGTGGTCGCTGGTGCGGCTGGCGGAGAGCGGCGACGGGCGCTGGTGGCTCGCGGCCGGCCTGTTCGCGGGCCTCTCGATGCTGTCGAAATTCACCGCGATCATGTTCGCGCCGGCGGTCGCCGCCTTTCTGCTGGTGCCGGATTGGCGCTGGCGTTGGCTGCGCAGCCCTTATCCCTATCTCGCGGTACTCGTCGCGATAGCGGTGTTCTCGCCGGTGCTGATCTGGAATGCGCAGCATGACTGGGCCTCGTTCCGCTTCCAGGGCGTGCGCGCCACCGCGAATTACGGCATCTCGATGCGTACCATCGGCGACTACATCGGCCTGCAATTCGGCCTGGTCGGCTTCGTCATGCTGCCGGTGGTGTTGTCCGGACTGGTGATGACGGCATGGCGCGGCTATCGCAGCCGCGAGCCGGTCGCGATCCTGCTCTCGACCGCGGTGCTGGTGCCGTTTCTCTATTTCTTCTTCAAGTCGCTGACGCTGCGGGTCGGCGACACCTGGCCAATGTTCATGTGGCCCGTCGGTTTCGCTGCCGCTGCCGTGAACCTTGCAATCATGCCGAAGGAGGGATGGTCGGCGCGGATGCTCAAATCGTCGCTGTTCTGGGCCAGGACGGCGATCGTCTCGGGCATCGGTTTCGTTGTCATCGTGTTCCTGTACTACGTCGTCGCGCCCTGGAATCTGCTCGGCAGGATCGATCCGATCGGCGCGGAGGCCGGCTATGAGCAGGTCGCCGCTCGCGCGCAGACCGCGCTCGACGAGACGGGGGCGACCTGGATCGCCACCACCGACTACCGCACCTATGCCATGATGCGCTGGCTGTTCCGCGGCCGCGTGCCCGTGATCGAAATCAACGAACGCGGCCGCTTCCAGGATTTTGCCGATCCCGGAATGGACAGGATCAGGGGCCATGCCGGCATCTATGTCGGCCGCGAGCCGGATGATCGTTCATCATTGTGGGAGCATATCCCCGCGAAGCGAGAGCGGCTTGGCCAAACCGAGCGCCGCTGGCGCGGCCTCGTGATGGACACCTATGCGATCGAAAAGCTCACCGGCTGGACGCCGGAGCTGTCACCGCCGAAGGACTCGCCGCTGTTTTGGTGGAAAGTGCTGGCGGGGGAATTTGAAGAGCGTTTGCTCGCCTAGCGCCGCCGCTACTCTTCCCCGTCCTTCTTCCGTAACAAATCCGTCGCGAGGTCCGACAGCTTCGGCGGCGGCAGCGCGGCGAACGGCAGCGGCCGCGTCACGTCGATCGCCGCCAATCCCAGCCGCGCCGTCAGCAAGCCGTTGAGCACGCCTTCGCCGAGCCGCTGCGACAGCTTCGCCGCGATGCCGTGGCCGAGCATCTGCTGCACCAGGCTGTCGCTCGCGGCCATGCCGCCGGTGATGGCGAGATGGGCGATGACGTGGCGGAGCAGGCGGATCATGCCGAGCGCGCCCGGACGGCCGCCATAAAGATAGGCGAGCTGCCGGATCAGCCGCAGTGCGGCGACGAACACGAACAGCACGTCGATCGCAGCGCGGGGGCTCACCGCCGTGACGATAGATACTTTCTGCGCGGCCGATGACACCAGCCGCCGCGCCTCGGCATCCAGCGGCGACATCAGCTCGCGCTCGGCGAGCCGGATCATGTCGGCGCCGTCGATGATCTCGCCGGTGTGGCTCTCCAACGTGGCGCGGGCGCGCGCGAGCTGCGGGTTCTGGTGCGCGATCTTGAGCAGGTCCTGCACGATGACGCGGCTTTCCTTGCGGTCGTCGCTGGCGAGGACGGCTGCCGCGCGCTGATGCAGCTTCTCGATGGTTGAAAGACGCGCGAGCCCCAACGCCTCGCGTCCGATCACGACGGCCAGTGCCAGCGCGGTGACGAACGCAAAGGCAAGCCCGACGAAGCCGAGGCTTTCGCTGCGCGCAAACAGATCCTCGATCAGATGGACCACGCCGAGCCCGGTGCCGAGCAGTGTCAGGCCGGCGAGCCCCGACCAGAACAGCGTGCCCCAGGGGAAGCTGCGCCGCGCCGGCAGCGCGGCTTCGATCGGCACCGGTAGCAGCGCCGGATCCGGCTCGGGCGTGATTCGGATGGTGGCGCGGCCGAGCCGCGTCGTCTCGTCGGCCTCGGTGACGACGACGCCGGGATCGTCGAGCCGGAACGTTGCCGGGCGCCGTGTCTTCGATCGGTCGTTCATGCGAGCTTGTCTCCGATCAGGAACTGCAAGGCACGGTCGAGGCGGATGTGTGGCAGCGTCGGCTCGTCCGTTCCCTCGCGCTCGAGCTTGGGAGGACGGAAGCGCAGGAAGCGGAAATCGCTGTTCCCGGCGGCTTGCGTCGAGAGCCCGCGGAACGCGTCCGTGCCGTTGAACAGCGGCTCGGGATCGAGGGGGAGGTCGCCCGGAAAGGTCGCCACCTCCGTGCTGCCGTCGAAGAACTCGCCGCCCGCGCTTTCGCCCGCAGCCGGAGTTCCCAGGATCGACGGCAGTTTGTCGCGGCCATGCGCCACCTGAGCCTCGCGCGTGGCACGGACGGCGGCGAGTGCGACGACGTCGATCACAGCGCCGGTCGTCTCCGCGCGCGCAACGGCGCCAGAGACGGCGCGGCGCAGCACCGCCTCGAGGCGGTCGTGGCTGGAATGATGAAGATGGTCCGCCTTGGTCGCCGCGAACAGGATGCGGTCGATGCGCGGGCGGAACAGGTTGGACAGCAGCGTGCTGCGGCCGATGTTGAAGCAATCCAGGATGCCGGCCAGCGCGGCTTCGAGATCGTGCAGCGCCGCGGGTCCGGAGTTGAACGCGGCGAGCGCGTCGGCCAGCACGATCTGGCGATCGAGCCGGGCGAAATGGTCGCGGAAGAAGGGGCGTACCACGACGTCCTTGTAGGCCTCGAAGCGGCGCACCATCATCGCCCACAGCGATCCGTCGGGCGCCTGCCGGCCTGTAGGCACGTCGAGCGGAGCGAAAGTCAGCGCCGGCGTATCGGCAAGATTGCCGGGCATCAGGAAGCGGCCGGGCGGCAACAGGCTCATCGCAAACCGCTCGTCGCGGCAGGCGCGCAGATAGTCCGTGAACAGCCTTGCGGCCGTCAGTGTCGCCTGCTCGTCCTGGCGCGCTTCGGGCTCGAGCGTGGCGAGATGCGCATGCCAGTCGGCGGCGAGATGCGCGCGCGGCGCCTCGCGCGACAGCGCGAGGCTCTCCGCCGACCATTGCTCGTAGCTCTTCTGGAGCAATGGCAGGTCGAGCAGCCATTCGCCGGGATAGTCGACGATGTCGAGCGTCAGCGTACGGTCGGCGCCGTTCGGGCGCTGGTACTCGATGACGAGCCTGAGCTCGCTGATGTCCACCGTCGAGTTCGGCCAGCGCCGCTCCTCGGCCAGCGCGCGCAGATGGCTCTCATAGGCAAAGCGCGGCACGGCATCGTCAGGCTGCGGCGCGAGCTGTGCGCGCGCGATCCGGCCCGAGGCGTAGGCGTCGAACACCGGAAACCGGCCGCCGCGGGTCAGCCCATGGACCAGGGCGGTGATGAATACGGTCTTACCGGCCCGCGACAGGCCGGTGACACCAAGCCGCACCGTCGGATTGAAGAAATGCTCGCCATAGTCGATCAGCGCCCGCGCCGAAAGCCGCGCTTCTTCGACCATGTCATGGAAACTGAATGCCATCTGAACGTTAACGGATCTCGGGCGGGCGGGATGTGCGGTCGTTCACAAAAGTGGCAATTGCGTGCGGAAAATCAAGTTTTCATACTTCCACCGCCATTGTCGGCAAATCGGCCGGTTGAACGACCCGCCGATCCCGGAAGACCCATCGAAGAGGACCTCGTCTTTAGCGTTTGCGGATTGCCATGACCGTCTTCCACCTTAAGCAGCTTGCCTCCACCTCCGTCCACGCCGCCGCCGACGTGGTCGGTTGGAATTACGACCGCGCGGAAATGATCGCGGACGCCGTCGTCCACGCGATCGGCGTGCTCGCCGGCATCGTCGCCGCGACCGTGCTGTTGGTGCTGACGGCGGTCTATGCCGATGGCACCGACGTCGTGGGCGTCTCGATCTACGTCGCCGGACTGTTGTCGATGCTGGTACTCTCAGCGACCTATAATCTCTGGCCGGTCTCGCCGGCCAAATGGCTGCTGCGCCGGTTCGATCATTCCGCGATCTATCTGCTGATCGCCGCGACCTACACACCGTTCATCCTCGAGGTGAAGGACAGCGGGTTCGCGATGGTGCTCCTCGCCGGCGTCTGGTGCGTGGCAATATTGGGGATCGTGCTGAAGCTGCTTTATCCCGGCCGGTTCGACCGCGTCTCGGTCGGCATCTATCTCGCGATGGGCTGGAGCGGCGTGATGCTCTATGGCCCTGTCGTCAAGGCGCTGCCCGCGCTGGTGCTGGGCTTCATCCTGGCGGGCGGCCTGCTCTACAGCTTTGGCGTGATCTTCCACGCGTGGCGGCGGCTGCGCTTTCAGAATGCGATCTGGCACGGCTTTGTCTTGGCCGGGGCGGCATGTCATTATACCGCGGTGCTCGACCTCGTGTTGAGCTGAGCAGCTTTCCGCGCAGCGGTATAAGAGACGCGGGTCCAGGACAAGAGGAGACGTCGCATGCAGGTGACCGGCAAGGTCGTGGTCGTCACGGGCGGCGCAAACGGCATCGGCAAGGCGCTGTGCGAAGCGTTTCACAATGCGGGCGCTGCCAAGGTCGTGGTCGCGGACATGGACCTCGCCAATGCAAGGGCGGTCGCCGCCATGGTCGATGGCGCCGCCTTCAAATGCGACGTCGCGCAGGAAACGGACATCGCCCACGTCATCGAGGAGACCGAGCGGCAATTCGGTCCCATCGACCTGTTCTGCTCCAATGCCGGCATCGGCGGTGGCTTCGATCCGATGTCGGAGAACGCGGGCGGCGCATCGGACGAGCCGTGGCAGCGCAGCTGGGCGATCCACGTCATGGCCCATGTCTACGCGGCGCGGCATCTCGTGCCCCGCATGAGGGCGCGCGGCGGCGGCTATTTCCTCAACACCATCTCGGCCGCGGGCCTGTTGTCGCAGGTCGGCAGCCCCGCTTATTC
>JAEYTQ010000462.1 GCA_023433965.1 Pseudomonadota bacterium
CGCCGATGTGGTCGTGACGCTGGCCGCATGCACCGAGGAGATGAACTGATGGCCGCCCTCATCAACGTTCCGGCCAAAGCCAAGCGCGGTGACATCATCGAGATTCGCACGCTGACATCGCACATCATGGAAACGGGCTTTCGCCACACTGTGGACGGCAAGCCGGTGCCGCGCGACATCATCACCAGCTTCACCTGCCGCTACAACGGCGCCGAGATATTTCGCGCAGACCTCTTTCCGGCGATCGCGGCGAACCCGTATTTGTCCTTCTTTACTGTCGCCAAGGAGAGCGGCACGTTCGAGTTCGAATGGATCGGCGACAACGGCTATTCCTCCACTGCATCGGCAGCCATCACGGTCGAATGATCCGTCGAATGAGCTCTGGAATGATCCCTTGGCGCGCGATAGCAACGGCGACATTGTTGGCCGTTGCGGCCCCCGCCCTGCTCGCCGGCGAAAGCCCGCCCGAGGCACGCCGCTCCGGCTATTCCTTCATGAGCCCGGACACGCGCGCCATGCAGGATGACGACACCAGCAATCCAGGGATGCTGTTCGTGCTCGAGGGCGAAGCGCTCTGGGCGAAGAAGGTCGGCAGCGCCGGCAAAGCCTGCGCGGATTGTCATGGCAATGGGCGCAGCAGCATGAGCGGCGTCGCGGCGCGCTATCCCGCCTACGACAAGGCGCTTGCGCGCCCGGTCACGCTCGACCAACGTATCAACCTCTGCCGCGCCAATCATCAGCAGGCGACGCCGCTGCCCTACGAAAGCCGCGACCTGCTCGCATTGTCCGCCTTCGTCGCCCACCAGTCGCGCGGCGCCCCGATCACGGCCGGTGACGATCCGCAGGCCAAGCCTTTCATCGCGCAAGGCCGCGCGCTCTACATGCAGCGCCAGGGGCAGCTCAACCTCGCCTGCACCAATTGCCACGACGACAACTTCGACAAGCGCCTCGCCGGCGCGCCGATCACGCAAGGACAGCCGACCGGCTATCCACTCTACCGTCTGGAGTGGCAGACGCTGGGCTCGCTGGAGCGGCGCTTACGCAGCTGCTTGAGCGGCGTGCGCGCCCAGGCCTATGATTACGGTTCGCTCGAGCTGGTCGCGCTCGAGCTCTATTTGATGTCGCGAGCGCATGGGCTGCCGATGGAAACGCCGGCCGTGCGTCCCTGAACCAAAAACGGCCGGGACATCGCCCGGCCGTTCCGCATTGAGCCGGGACTACTCCGCCGGCGCGGCCGACATCTCCGGATGCGCAGCATAGTGCTCGCTCGTGCCGAGCTTGCCGGCGGCGAACAGGCCGGCGGACATCACGGCATAGGCCAGCGCCACCGCGGGCGTCACGCCGAAGCCGCCGCCGATGCCGACGGCCTCGCCATGCATGAACCCGAAATAGGTCAGGATCGCCCCGACCAGCGCAAAGGCGGACGCCTTCTCGAAATCGCGCTCGATGATGAAGACGCCGATCGCGCCCAGGATCAGTCCACCGAGGATGGAGCCGCCGCCCATCACCTCGAGCCCGTGATAGAACACGCCCTGCTGCGGCAGAGCGGCGATCGCGGCAGCCTTGACGGCATCGGCCTTGTCGGCGGCCATGCCGCCGACGCTCGCCGCCGCATTCATGGTCGAGCCGAGCATCGTGTCGATCTGGAGCTTGGCCCAGGCAGCCAGATGCGGGGTCAGCGCCAGCACGATCGCGGGCGCGTGCTTGACAGGCGTGGTCTGGAAGGCCTGCGCGCCGATCAGCATGCCGATGTAAAGCAGGATCGGCGAGATCGCGACGACAGGCACCAGCGCCAGCAGCACCGAGATGATGCCGAACCAGGACAGCAGCACCACCATCACGCCCGTCGCCGCAGAATACCCGATGCGGCCGCCCATCGCTTTCCAGCCGGGATGGCCTATATAGACGGCGTTGATGAAGGGATTGCCCATCAGGCAGCCGATCAGGCTGACGACGCCGTCCGCGGTCAGCACGCGCGTGGTCGGATAGTCGTCGCCGGCCGCCTCCGCGCTCTCGACATTGTCCATGGCCTCGACGAGGTCGTAGATGCCGAACGGAATGGCCGTGACCAGGATGATGCCGAGGAACTCGAAGCCGGAGAAGACGTAGCCCAGCGCCGGGATGGGTACCGAGAAGCCGAAATTGGCAAAGGCCGCGCCCACACCCGCAATGCTCAACCCGCCGAGGCCAAGGCCGAACAGGTTCGAGCCCCAGGCGATGATCATGCCGACCGCAATGGCGACGAGGCCCGCGGGAATGCCGCGCCAGTATTTCACGCCGCCGAACCAGCTCACCAGGATGATGGCGAAGCAGACGAGACCGATCTGAGGCGTCATGTACATCTCGAGCGCCGGCCGCATCGAGATGAAGGTGACGGAGACTCCGGCCAGCGTGCCGAGCAGCGCCGCGCGCGGCGTGATCTTGCGGATGAACGGGGCGATGAAGCCGCCAATCATGAGAATGAAGCTCTGGAAGAACACCCAGACCAGGCCCGCCGACCAGCCTTTGAGCGGGTCGCCGGTCTTGAGGCTGATCGGCAGCATGATCACGAAGGTGACGATGAACATGTGCGGCACGCTGACGCCCGACGGCAGCGCGCAGACGTCGCTGCGGCCGGTCTTCTGCGCGAGGCGATAGGCAAGGTAGGCGTAATAGAAGGTGGACAGACACATCATGAGCCCGAGCGCGGGCAGGATGCGGCCGAACACGAGGCTGTCGGGCATCTTCAGCACGAACCGCAACAGACCCGTGAGCACCAGCATGTTGACGAGAATGTTGGTGCCGAAGCCGAAGAACGCGTTCCAATCGCCCGATGTCCATAGCGCCGGCTTGAATCCGGACTTATCCATCTCAGACTTGCCGGCTGTCCCCGCCAATGCGCTCATGATGCTCCCCCTGATGTGGCCGAACTCTTCATCGCCTCCAAGACCGCGGCTGAGCTCGCGACCCAGCCGAAGATGCCGCCCTGGGCCTTGATCATCTTCAGGCCCATCTCGTGAAATTCGGGGAAGTAGGATGCACAGCCATCGGAGATGACGACGCAGCGATAGCCGCGGTCATTGGCCTCGCGCACGGTGGTATTGACGCACACTTCCGTCGTGACGCCGCACACCAGCAGGTTCTCGATGCCGTATTTCTCCAGGACGTCACCGAGCTCGGTGGCGTAGAAGGCGCCCTTGCCCGGCTTGTCGATCACAATCTCGCTGTCGAGCGGATAGAGCTCGGGGATGATGTCGTGGCCGGCCTCGCCGCGGATGAGGATGCGACCCATCGGGCCGGGATCACCGATGCGAAGGCTCGGTTTGCCGCGCTCGACCTTGGCTGGCGGCGCGTCGGACAGATCGGGCAGGTGCCCCTCGCGCGTGTGGATCACCAGCATGCCGGTGTCGCGCGCTGCCATCAGCACCGCTGCGATCGGCTTCACCGCGCGCGTGAGCTGGCCGACGTCGTTGCCGAGCGTCTCGCCGAAGCCGCCGGGCTCCATGAAGTCGCGCTGCATGTCGATGATAAGAAGCGCAGTGGCAGGCCAATCGAGCGTGATCGACTCCGGCTCGGCGCTGATGACGCCCTTGGTCGGCTTGATGGAGTTCAACATGACGCAGGCCCCGCGAGAACTCTCTTGGTCGGGACTTCTGCAAGCGCCATGCCATTGTGTACAATTGCAATGGGGCGAGAGCCGCGAGGGAATTCGCAGCGCACTCAGAAGGTTACGCCCGCGATCAGCGTCTGCTCATTCCCTGTGCGACGGCTTCGTGGCGTGCATCTGCTTAAGGGATGAGCGGCCTCCGCTCGTCGTTCCGGGGCGACGCGCAGCGTCGAGCCCGGAATCCATTGGGCGGCAGTGCGCGAGGCAAGATGGATTCTCTGATGCGCAATTGTGCATCAGAGCTCGCACTGCGCGCGCCCCGGAATGACAGGAGTGGCGTTACCGCCCTGCCCCATACAGCCGCCGATACTCTTCCTCATACGGCGCATAGGAGTCCTTCAGCGTCGCCATGTTCAGCAGCATGGTCGCCACAACCGAGCCTGCCTTGTCGAACACGCGCGTCCTGACCCAGGCGCTTTCGGTGCGCCGGCTGCCGGACAGCGCGACCACCTCGCGCTCGACTTCATACTCCTCGCCCTCGAACAGCGGGCCTTTCACCAGACGGATCTCCTGGTCGGCGAACAGGCCGACGGCCGGCCCCTTGGACGGAAGCGGATCATCCTTGGAGCGATACTGGAACAGCACGCTCAGCATCTCCATCGGGATGATGGGCTTGCCCCACGGATTGTCGGCTGACGAATAGTACGGCGAGGTCTCGGTGATGACGGCAAGCTTCTGCCGAAGGGAAAACGGATAGAGGTCGCCCATGTTCTGGTCGAACGCCATGCGCACCGACTGCCGCTTGCCCGTCTGCGCCACCTTCACGTCGCGCAGGATGACGGGATCCGTAAGCGGCTTCAGCTCGCCCAGGCGCGTCTCGAGCGCGGTCGCAACCGGCGCATCGCCGACCGAGGCCGTGCCGCGCAGCACCTCAGTCCCGTCGCGCTTGACCATCTGGATCTGGCATTGGCGCGTAGCGGGCAGCGGCTTCGACAGGATCGCCTGCACCTCCTCGCCCTCGTAGCAGACACTGCGATAATGCGCGGAGAGGCAGCCGGTCTCGAACCAGGCCTGTCCCCACAGCCGCGCGCCGAGCGGCGCGAACTGGCTGAAATGGGTCGGGCCCTCGATGGTGCCGCCCTTGAAACCGAGCTTTTGCGCAGTGGCGTCGTCGTGAATGGATGCGTGCGCGTCATAGGTCTGCGCTTGCAGCATCTGACGCGGCTGGCGCCACGGCCCGATCAGGGCCTCGGGCGTCTCCGTGATTTCAGTGTCGAATGCATTTGCGGCCATGATGTTCTCCACAGGAAGCCATGACTAGCAGGAGCGCCACGGATGCGGCTAGCCGTATTGACTTCATCCGCCCATCCTTTTGACTGTCACAATTCGCGTCGCGCCGCCGCCATCCCTCCCGCAGCGCAAACTCACGCCGAACCAAGAGCACGAGGACTTCCGAAATGACGCTGTTGCAGGTCGAGCTGGACGACAAATACCGGCTCGAATCGAAGCGGATCTTCCTGTCCGGCACGCAGGCCCTGGTCCGCCTACCCATGTTGCAGCGCGAACGCGACCGGCTTCAAGGCCTCAACACCGGCGGCTTTATCTCGGGTTATCGTGGCTCGCCGCTCGGCATGTACGACCATGCGTTGTGGCGGGCGAAGGCGCACCTCCAGCAGCACGACATCGCCTTCGTTCCCGGCCTGAACGAGGACCTGGCGGCGACCGCCGTCTGGGGCAGCCAGCAGGTCGGCCTGTTTCCCGGCGCCAAGGTCGATGGCGTGTTCGGCATCTGGTACGGCAAGGGTCCCGGTGTCGACCGCTCCGTGGACGCCCTCAAGCACGCCAATGCGGCCGGCACCTCGCGCAATGGCGGCGTGCTGGCGCTCGCGGGCGACGACCACGGCTGCCAGTCCTCGACGCTGGCGCATCAGAGCGAGCAGGTGTTCGCGGCGGCGCTGATCCCCGTGATCAATCCGGCCACGCTCCAGGATTATCTCGACCTCGGTCTCTATGGTTTTGCGCTCTCGCGCTTCTCCGGCTGCTGGGTCGGCTTCAAGGCGATCAGCGAGACCGTGGAAAGCTCGGCCTCGATCGACAGCGATCCCGAACGTATCCAGATCAGGCTGCCCGAGGACTTCGAGATGCCGCCTGGCGGCCTCAACATCCGCTGGCCCGATCCGCCGCTGGAGGCGGAGAAGCGCCTTTTCGGCCCCAAGATGGCCGCCGTGCAGGCCTTTGCCCGCGCCAACCAGCTCGATCGCATCGTGCTCGATTCCAAGCCGGCGCGGCTCGGCATCGTCGCCACTGGCAAGGCCTATCTCGACCTGCGCCAGGCGCTCGCCGATTTGGGCATTACCGACAAGGACGCCCAGGACCTAGGCCTTCGCATTTATAAGGTCGCGTTGACCTGGCCGCTGGAGGAGAGCGGCGCAAAACGTTTCGCGGAGGGCCTTCAGGACGTGCTGGTGGTCGAGGAGAAACGCGGCTTCATCGAAGACCAGCTGATGCGCATCCTCTACAACGTCGATGCCTCAAAGCGTCCGACCGTCACGGGCAAGCGCGACGAGCGCGGCGCGCCGCTGCTGCCGAGCGAAGGCGAACTGACACCGACCATCGTCGCCGGCGCGCTGGTGGCGCGCCTGCGCAAGCTCGGCCATAACAGTCCCATGCTGGAGCAGCGCCTCGCACGGCTCGAGGCGTTCGATAACCCGGTCACGACCAGCACGGCGATCAAGCTCGCGCGCACGCCGTTCTTCTGCTCGGGCTGTCCGCACAACACCTCGACGCGCGTGCCGGAGGGCAGCCGGGCCATGGCCGGTATCGGCTGCCACGGCATGGCCCTGAGCATGCCGACCCGCCGCACCGATCTGATCTCGCACATGGGCGCCGAGGGCGTGAACTGGATCGGCCAGTCCCCCTTCACCAGCGAGACCCACATCTTCCAGAATCTCGGCGACGGCACCTACACCCATTCCGGGCTGCTCGCCCTTCGCGCTGCGTCCGCGGCCGGCATCAACATCACCTACAAGATCCTCTACAACGACGCCGTGGCGATGACCGGCGGCCAGCCCGCCGAAGGCGCCTTCAACGTCGCCCAGATCGCGCACCAGGTCTGGGCCGAGGGCGTCAAGCGGCTAGCAATCGTCTCGGACGATCCGAGTAAGTACCCGGAAGGCAACTACTTCCCGCAAGGCGCCACCATCCATCACCGCCGTGAGCTCGATGCCGTGCAGCGCGAGCTGCGCGACATCAAGGGCCTCACGGCCATTATCTACGATCAGACTTGCGCGGCGGAAAAGCGCCGCC
>JAEYTQ010000469.1 GCA_023433965.1 Pseudomonadota bacterium
TACCCCAGATGCTTCTTGAAAAACTCCGTCGCCCGGCCCCAGGCGAGTTCGGCGGCTTCGCGGTCGTGCACGGCCTGGCGCTGCTCGTTGACGAAGGCGTGCTCGGCGTCATAGCGGAACAGCTCCAGCGACTTGCCGGCGGCCTTCATCGCCTTCTCGAAGCTGTCGACCAGCTCCGGGGGGCACCAATCGTCCTTGGTGGCGAAATGGGCCTGGAGCGGAATTTTGACATCCGCAGGCTTGGCCGCCTGCTCGGGCGGGATGCCGTAGAACACGACGCCGGCCGCAAGCTCGGGGATCTTTGTGGCACCAATGATGGTGACGGCGCCGCCGAGGCAGAAGCCCGTCAGCCCGACCTTGGCGCCGTTACGCGACAGATATTGCGTGGCGCCGCGCACGGTCTGCGTCGTGGCGTCCATGAAGTCGAGCGAGTTCATCTCCTTGTTGGCGCTGTCCGTGTCGTGATAGGGCACCACCTTGCCCTTGTAGAGGTCGGGCGCCAGCGCATCGAAGCCGGCGAGCGCGAAGCGGTCGCACAGGCCCTTGATCTGGTCCGACAAGCCCCACCATTCCTGGATCACGACCACGCCCGGCGCGTTGCCGCGCGCGGCATTGGCGAGATAGCCCGCGGCGTCCTTGCCGTCCGGGCGCTTAAAGGTGATGCTGGTTCCCATGGTGTCCTCCGATGCGTTTTTGGGGGAGCGGTTGGCGGTATTTTGGCGGTTGTGAGCGGGCGGCGCAATCCACACTCTCGTCACTCCGGGGCGATGCGTCAGCACCGAGCCCGGAAATCCATTCATCCACCAATTCCACCGCGCGATGGATTCCGGGTTCGCGCTCTCGCGCGCCCGGAATGACACCCAAGAAAAAAGCCCCCTCGCGGGGGCTTCTTCGTCTCGTCTTCGCCGCTTAGTGCGAGTCGGCCCAGACTTTCTTCTTGGTGAAGTACATCAGACCCGCGAACAGGATCAGGAAAACGAACACCTGGAAGCCGAGGGTCTTGCGCGCTTCCATGTGCGGCTCTGCGGTCCACATCAGGAAGGTGGTGACGTCCTTGGCGTACTGCGCGACGGTTGTCGGCGCGCCGTCGTCATAGGTCACCTGGCCGTCGCTGATCGGCTTCGGCATCTTGATGGCGTGGCCCGGGAAGTACCTGTTGTAGTAGGAACCTTCCGGGATGGTGACGCCCTCCGGCACCTTGTCCTCATAGCCTTGCAGCAGCGCGGCAACATAGTCGGGCCCCTGCTCCTGGTACTGGGTGAAGGCGTCGAAGATGAACCAGGGGAAGCCGCGCTTGTAGGAGCGCGCCTTGGTGATCAGGGACAGGTCGGGCGGCGCCGCACCGCCGTTCGCCGCACGCGCAGCCTGCTCGTTCGGAAATGGCGAGGGGAAATAGTCCGCCGGCCGGCCCGCCCGCTCGAACATGTCGCCGGCATCGTTCGGACCGTCCTTGACCTTGTATTCCGACGCGAACGCCGCGGCTTGCGCCACCGAATAGCCGGGCCCGCCGGGCTCGGCGAGGTTGCGGAATGCGACAAAGGACAGGCCGTGGCAGCTGGCGCAGACCTCCTTGTAGACCTTCAGGCCGCGCTGCAGGGCGCCGCGGTCGAACGTACCGAACGGACCTGCAAACGACCATTTGATGCCCGGCGGCTTGTCGGCGCCTTCGGCCGCTTTCGCGCTGTCGATCGAGCCCGCGAACAACGAACCGGCGAGCGCCAGCACGATCGCGGTCGAGACCATCGGCGTCGACCTGCTTCCGGTCTTGGCCAGTACGGCATCCGAAATCGAGTTCGGCACCGGCCGGGGCTTCTCGATGCGCGCGAGTAGCGGCAGCACGATCAGGAAGTAGGCGAAGTAGCAGAACGTGAGGATCCGGCCGGCGATGACGTAGATGCCTTCCGGCGGCTGTGCGCCGAGATAGCCGAGCAGAATGCAGACCGCGACGAAGATCCAGAAGAACTGCTTGGCCAGCGGACGGTACTTCGACGACCTGGTCTTGGCGGTGTCGAGCCAGGGCAGGAAGCACAGGATGATGATCGCCCCGAACATCGCGATGACGCCCGCGAGCTTGTCGGGAATCGAGCGCAGGATCGCGTAGAACGGCAGGTAATACCATTCCGGCACGATGTGCGGCGGCGTCACGCCCGGGTTCGCCGGAATGTAGTTGTCGGCATCGCCCAGATAGTTCGGCATGTAGAAGATGAACCAGGCGTACAGCATCATGAAGCAGACGACGCCGAACATGTCCTTGATGGTGGCATGCGGCGTGAACGGCACCGTGTCCTTTTCCGTCTTCGGCTCGACGCCGTCAGGATTGTTCTGGCCGGCGACGTGCAGCGCCCAGACGTGCAGCACGACCACGCCCGCGATCACGAACGGCAGCAGGTAGTGCAGCGAGAAGAAGCGGTTCAGCGTCGGGTTGCCGACCGCATAGCCGCCCCACAGCAGCGTCACGATGCTCTCGCCGACATAGGGAACGGCGGAGAACAGGTTAGTGATGACCGTGGCGCCCCAGAAGCTCATCTGGCCCCAGGGCAGCACGTAGCCCATGAAGCCCGTCGCCATCATCAGGAGGTAGATGATGACGCCGAGGATCCACAGCACCTCGCGCGGCTCCTTGTACGACCCGTAGTACAGGCCGCGGAACATGTGGACGTAGACCGCGACGAAGAACATCGAGGCGCCGACCGCATGCATGTTGCGCAAAAGCCAGCCGTAGTTCACGTCGCGGACGATCAGCTCGACCGACTTGAAGGCGAGATCGGCATTCGGCGTGTAGTGCATCGCCAGGATCACGCCGGTCAGGATCTGCATCCCCAGCATGAAGGAAAGGATGGCGCCGAAGGTCCACCAATAGTTCAGGTTGCGCGGAGTGGGATAGGCGACGAAGGAGGAGTGCATGAGACCAAAGATCGGCAGACGCCGCTCGATCCATTGCAGGGCCGGGTTGCTCGGCTGGTAGTCGGATGGTCCGCTCATGATGCGATCCTGAGGAAATAGTACGACGAGACGGCGCGAAGCTTCGGACGATAGTCCAAAGCTCAGCCGATCTGG
>JAEYTQ010000238.1 GCA_023433965.1 Pseudomonadota bacterium
TCGGCGCCTCGACCCCAACGAGACCGATCACCGGCACCGGCGGCAGCCGCGAGGCCGGATTGACGTCGATCGCGACTGCGCCTTCGAGATCGCCGTCGACGAACAGGATATCGCGGTCGGCCTGGAGACTGGCAACGTCGATCTGGGCGCGGCCGTCGATGATTTCAGGATATTCGGTTGAAACACCGAGCTTGGCCAGCGTCGTCTCCAGCGTGCTTTCCCAGCCCCCTCGCCTCGTGACGACGATGGCACGGCCGCCCTTGAAGTTCTGTAACAGTCGAGAGCTCATGATTGCACCACCTTCAACAGCGGAGAGCGCATCGCGCTGGCAAAGCGCGGCGACGACTGGACGAGATAGGGATCGGGCGCGATCGGCCCGCGGGATTCCAGCAGCACTTCGAAATGCCCGTCGGCGGATGAGCGGCCGATGCGCGGCGTGAGCCAGGCATGAAACGTTTCCCTGTCGATCCGGACTTCGCCTTGCGGAGCAAGCAGCCGCTGGTCCGCCACTGCGGCGCGCACCTTTCGCGCGTCGTCGGTTCCGGCCTGCGACAACGCGGATGCGAGCAGCTTGACGGCGATGTAAGAGGACTCCGCATCGGCCGACGAGACCGGACCATTCGGAAAGGACTGCGTATAAGATTCGATGAAGGCGGCGTTCTCCGGCGACTTCAGAGACGAGAAATAGACGCTCGAGGAGAGGTGCCCGTCGACAGCATCGGGTCCAATCTCCGGCAACTCCGGTTCCGACAGCGTGCAGCTCGCAACCGGGATTTCCGCGGCCTGATCGATGCCAGAGGCGCGGCAGGCCACGCGGAACGCGCGGAAGAAGGCATAGGCGCTGGTGCCGATCAGATTGTTGAAGACGAAATCCGGCCGCTGCTCGATGATTGCCGCAATGACCTGGTCGACCTCGGTATCGCCCACCGAGAGATAGCGCTCTGCGAGAACGGCGCCCCCGCGTGCAGTCATGGCTTCGCGGAAGATACGATTGTTCTCCCAGGCCCAGATGTAGTTGGAGCCGACGCAGAAGGCGCGCTTGCCGACCCGGGCGGCGAGGTAGTCCACCAGCGGGAGAACGTGCTGGTTGGGCGCGGCCCCCGTATAGACGACGTTGTCGGAGCTCTCGAAACCTTCATAATGCGACGGATACCAGAGCATGCCGTCGAACTTCTCGAAGCAGGGAATGACCTCCTTGCGGCTCGAGGAAGTGTAGCAGCCGACGACGTGACGGATCCCCGACTGGAGCAGATCCTGGCTGAGCGAACGATAGCGAGCGAGATCGCCGCTGGGATTGACCACCACCGGTTCGAGCGTGATCGTGTCGGATCCGGCGTTGATCTCGTCGAACGCGAGCAGCGCTCCGTTGAGCATCGAACGCGCGACGACGCTGTACGACCCCGTCGTCGAGAACATCACACCGATACGATATCGCGTCTGCCTCATCACTCGATCCAAAACAAAAAAGCGCCCGCCGGCCGTTAAGCCGAGGGCGCCCTCGCCGCCAACCGAACACGCGATGCGCGTGATGTTGGAAATGGTTTGAACTCGTCGCGTTGACGGGCTGAGCTGCCCAACGCTTAGACGATACGGTCGTTGAGATCGAAAGCGAAGTCAAGCGCGTTATTGCAGCGCAGGCTGCTCCAATTCATATCGCCATGCAGCAAATCTGTGCAGCGATGTTGAGCCTGATCAGAGCAGCCTTCGCAACTCGCTCTCTCTCGTCTCGGTCTCCTGTTGCGATTGGTGGTGTCGTCGCAAATGGACTAGCCTTCTCCGATTCAAGCAGGTCCCGCTGCGTCAACATGGCCGCTGGAGGCGCCTGCTTTAGCACAAACTTTGCATAAATCGTGGGCGTTATGGACGCAGTATGAACCTCATCAGTCTCGACATCCGCATGCTCCGGTCGCTGATCTCGGTGGTCGAGACCGGCAGCATCACCGAGACCGCGCGACGGTTGGGCCGAACCCAGCCGGCGATCACGCTGCAATTGCAGCGACTGGAAGAGTTGACCGGCAAGCAATTGTTCGAGCATGGCGGTCGAAAGCTGACGCTGACCGACGACGGCACCACCGTTCTCACCTACGCCAAATCCATCCTGCGATTGCACGACGAGCTGATCTCGCAATTGGCGTCACAGGAGATCGAGGGCCAGGTCGTGCTCGGCACGCCCGATCTCTATGCCGCGTTCATGCTGCCGCAGATCCTCAGCGTATTCCGGAAATCCTTTCCGCGCGTGCAGGTCGAGCTCAATTGCGCGCTGTCGACGCCGCTGGTCGGCCTCGTCAAGCGCGGCGATGTCGACATCGCGCTGGTGACTCGGATGAACGACTTCACGGGCGGCCAGGTGGTGCGGCGCGAGCAACTGGTCTGGATGACCGGCGAGCAATCCGCCGCTCATCAGGAGCGCCCGATCCCGCTAGCGCTGTTGCCGCCGGGCAACATCTACCGGGACTACGCCATCGACACGCTGGAACGTGCAAATTTGCGCTGGCGCATTGCCTGCGTCAGCGAAAGCGTCGGCGGCCTGCAGGCCGCGGCCTTTGCGGGCATGGCGGTCACCGTGCTCGGCCGCAGCGCGCTAGTGCCGGCGATGCGCGAGATCGGCCCCAACGAAGGCCTGCCGCCGCTGCCGAAGATCGAGCTGCTGCTCTACAAGTCCAGCGGCGCGACCTCGAAGGCCGCGACCGCGCTGCACGATTATCTCGCGCATTATCTGCGTCTCGACGAAGAGCTCAGCGGCCGCGCCGCGCCGATCGCGCTGGGCTAGCTTGGGGTCCTAACGCAGTGCCAACTGCGGCCAGAATTTCGCCCAGGGCTGCGCCGCCTCGAAGGCAGCGGCGATACGGAAGATTGCGGGCTCGTCGAGCCAGGGCGCGACGATCTGGAGGCCTATCGGCATGCCATCGCGATCGAAACCGCACGGCAGCGTCGCCGCCGGCAGGCCGGCGAGATTGATCGGCCAGGTGAAGGGCGACCAGCCGAGATGCGGATCGACCTTGTTGCCATCGATCGTGCCGACACCGATTTGTCCCGCCTCGAAGGCCGTCACCGCGACGGTCGGCGTCACCAGCGCATCGACGCGCTCGAACAATTTCAGGAACGCATTGCGCGCCTGGCCGCGCCGATAGCTCGCTTCGATATAGGCGGTACCGGTGTATCTCCGGCCGGCGGAGATGACGTCGCGATAATCGGCCTCGGAGCTTGCGAGATCGGCCGCGGTCTTGGTCCAAACTGCCGCCGCCTGTTCCGTGAAAGCGATCGGCTTCAGCGTGTGCTCGAGAATACCGGGATCGAGGCCTGGGTCATCCCTGGTAACCTGCGCGCCGCAGGAATCGAGAACGGAAAGTGCCTTGTCGAACGCCGCGCGTACGTCGGGGCTGACCGCGGCGTACCCGAAATCGGCGCTGGCGCCGATGCGGATGCCGTCCAGCGGCGCCGCATTGGTATCGAAGCGACGCGGCGGCACGGGCAGGCTTGCTGCATCGCGCAGGTCGTAGCCGGCGATGATCTCCAGTGTCAGCGCGGCATCAGCCACCGTGCGCGTGATCGGCCCGGTATGCGCAAGCGAGGCCCAGGATGGCGGCGAGAATCCGGGCGAACGCGGCACGAGGCCGAATGTGGGCTTCAATCCAAACACGCCACAAAACGAAGAAGGCACGCGGATCGAGCCGACTCCGTCGGTGCCGATCGCGATTGGACCGCAGCCGGCGGCGACGCCCGCAGCAGCCCCTCCGCTCGATCCACCGCTGGTACGATCAGGGTTCCAGGGATTACGCGTGACGCCGGTAACGGGGCTGTCGGCCGTCAGCTTGTAGCCGGACTCGCAGGTCGTGGTTTTGCAGGTGATGATGGCGCCTGATGCCTTCAGCGCGGACACCACGGCGGCATCGGCCTCGGCCACGAAACCCTTGTTCATGGGCGAGCCGGCATAGGCCGGAACCCCCGCCACGAACACGAGATCCTTGATCGTAATGGGCACACCAGCCAGCGGTCCTTTCGCCTCGCCCGAGCGCATCTCCCTGGTGACGCGATCGGCCTCCGCTCTCGCCTGCTCGGACATCGGCGTCACCACCGCGTTGCAGCCTTCGCTTGTCGCCTGAAGCGCCGCGATCGTGTCGTCGACGACATCGCGCGGCGTGAACGCCCTGCGCGCGTAGCCGGCCACGATCTCCGTTGCAGAAAGCGCGCCAAGGCCAGTCGGCGCCGGCGGGAAGGCCGCTCGGCCGGAACCATCAGTCATCATCGACCCTAAGAGGCTAGCTGAGCGCCGCGTCGACGGCGCGCTTGGCCATCACGGTGACGAGGTGCGCCCGGTAATCGGCTTCGGCATGGATATCGGAGGTCAGACCGTCAGCGTCGATCTTGATCGCCGCGATCGCGGATGGATCGAAATTCTCCGACAGCGCGCCCTCCATCGATGGCACGCGAAACACGCCGGGACCCGCGCCGGTGACGGCGACGCGGACGCCGTCGACAAACTTCGCGACGAACACGCCGACCAGCGCATAACGCGACGCCGGCGCCTTGAACTTTGCGTAGCCGGCTTTCAGCGGCACGGGAAAACGG
This sequence comes from Pseudomonadota bacterium, assembly GCA_023433965.1. Taxonomy (GTDB): domain Bacteria; phylum Pseudomonadota; class Alphaproteobacteria; order Rhizobiales; family Xanthobacteraceae; genus Bradyrhizobium. The sequence goes on from JAEYTQ010000238.1 coordinate 4,570, forward strand.
ATCGCAGTGATGATCTCGCCCGGTTCGAGCGCCGTCTCGAACAGGCCGAGGAAGAACCTGTCTGCGGCAATTTCACGCGTACTGGTGATAATGGTGGCGCCGAGACCGAGGACACCGGCCGGATAATCCGCCGCCGGATCGTTGTTGGCAACGGAGCCACCGATGGTGCCGCGGCTGCGAACGGCGGGATCGCCGATCATCGAGGCCAAGGCCGCGAGCCCGGGGATTCTTGTCTGTATCAGCTTTGAGGCTGCCACCACGGCATGCGGTGTCATCGCCCCGATACTGATGGTGGCGCCATCGTCGGTGATGCCCTTGAGTTTTCCCAGCTTCGAAAGATCGACCAGCGCGGACGGACTGGCCAACCGCTGTTTCAGCGTGGGAATCAGCGTCATGCCGCCGGCGACGAGCTTGCTGTCCTCGATGGAGGTCAACAGCTTGGCCGCGTCGGGAATTCCGTCCGGCTGGTGGTAGGCAAACGGTTTCATGTGATCCTCCCCTATTCCGCGGCGACGGGCAGCGACGCATTTTGCAGCAATCGCCAGATCCGGTTCGGCGTCGCCGGCATGTCGACATGGGTGACGCCGAGATGCGAGAGCGCATCGACCACTGCGTTGATCACGGCCGCGGGCGAGCCGATGGTGCCGACCTCGCCGCACCCCTTCACGCCCATCGGCGTATGCGTGCACAGCGTGGAGTGGGTCGCGACCTTCATCATCGGCAGATGGTCGGCGCGCGGCATGCAATAGTCCATCAGCGATCCCGACAGCAGCTGGCCGGAGCCCTCGTCATAGACCGCGTTTTCAAACAGCGCCTGGCCGACGCCCTGCACGATGCCGCCATGCAGCTGGCCCTCGACGATCATCGGGTTGATCACCGTGCCGACATCATCGACCGCGGTATAGTTCACGAGGGTGACCGTGCCCGTTTCGGGATCGACCTCGACCTCGGCGATATGGCAGCCGCCGGGGTAGGTGAAGTTGACGGGGTCGTAATAGGCCTGCTCCTCCAGCCCCGGCTCCAGCACCTCGAGCGGATAATCGTGCGGGACGTAGGCCGCGCCGGCTATCTCCTCGAACGTCTTGCTCCGGTCCGTTCCAGCTACCGAGAACTTTCCGCTCTCGAACTGAATGTCCACCTCGGCCGCTTCGAGCAGATGGGACGCGATCTTCTTGCCCTTGGCAATGACCTTGTCGGTCGCCTTGGACAGGGCAGCACCGCCAACCACGAGGGAGCGCGACCCATAGGTGCCCATACCGAACTGCACGCGATCGGTATCGCCGAACACGATGTCGACGTTCTCGAAGGCGACGCCGAGCTTGTCCGAGACGATCTGTGCGAAAGTCGTCTCGTGGCCCTGGCCGTGATTGTGCGTGCCGATCATGACCGTCACCTGCCCCGTCGGATGCACGCGCACCGTGGCGCTCTCGTAGAGCCCCCCGCGCGCACCGAGCCGGCCGGCGAAGCGCGACGGCGCAAGGCCGCAGGCCTCGACATAGGTGGAGTAGCCGATCCCACGGAACTTGCCCTTGCTGGCCGAGGCCGCCTTGCGGGTGCCGAAATTCTTGACGTCGGCGGCGACCAGCGCGCCATCCAGGCAACCCATGGGATCGCCGGAATCGTACTGCACCAGCACCGGCGTCTGGTATGGATAGGCATCCTTCGGGATCATGTTACGGCGGCGGAGCTCGACGCGGTCGATACCCATCTCGGCGGCCGCAACGTCGACGATCCGCTCCAGCACGAAGGTCGCTTCGGGCCGGCCGGCGCCGCGATAGGCGTCGAC
>JAEYTQ010000605.1 GCA_023433965.1 Pseudomonadota bacterium
GCATGTAGGTGTCATAGGTGTAGGAAATCGTATTCGGCGTGCAGGCCTTGCCGGTCAGGTCGGCGGAGGCGGCGCCGGAATTCAGCAGCACCGCGTTCTTTTCCTTGACGAGGTTGCTGACGGCGAGGGCGACGCCGGAGTTCGGCGTGTCCGCGATCGCGTCGACCTTCTCGTTGTCGATCCACTGCCGGGCGATGTTGACGCCGACGTCCGGCTTGTTCTGATGGTCGCCGCTGATGACGTCGATCTTCCAGCCCTTCGCGAGCAGGCCGGAATCCTCGACCGCCATCTTGATCGCGACCACCGAGTTCGGGCCGCCGATGTCGGCATAGAGGCTCGACATGTCGTTGAGCACGCCGATCTTGACGGTCTTGTCCTGCGCGTAGGCGGATGTTGCAAAACCGAAGGCGGCACAGGCCAGAAGGGCCGCGGAGCGGCGGGCAAACGTCGTCGTCATCAAAGGTTTCCTCCATTGTCAAACATGCGGACGGCTCTCTTGCGTAGCCTTGGTCCTTCTGATCGCTCTAGCCTGTCCCACGGCCGGCGGCAATGCACCTAAAGCCTGATGATGCTGCGTCGTAGCGTCATCCGGCGGTTAACTTTTGTTCAAAATGCGTTGAGACGCTATTTCGACGCGCCCCAAGTGGGTCGAATTCTCCGATGCGCTTTCCAGCGCCGACCCCGGCGGTAACGTCGTTACCCCCGCGTCAATCAGGCGGGCGCGCGGAAGCTCATCAAGGTGCGGGTCTTGTAATCGTAGAACTTGCCCGTCTCGGTCCAGTCGGGCGCGCACATCGGCACGATGAGTTCAGCGACCTGCTCGGGCGTGTCGAGCGTCGCAGGATCCTCGCCCGGCATCAGGGTCGCACGCATGCGGGTGCGGACCGGACCGGGGTTGAAAAGGTTGACGCGCAGCTTCGTGTTCGCCGTCTCCTGCGCCCAGGCGCGCGCCAGCGTTTCCAGCGCGGCCTTCGAGGCGGCATAGGGGCTGACATAGGCGGTGGCCTTGTTGGCGGCGCCGGAGGTGACGAACACGGCGCGGCCGGCATCGGATTGCCTGAGCAGCGGCTCCATGCATCGGATCAACTGGAAGTTGGCGGAGACGTTGACGGCCATCACGTCGTTGAAGGTCTTGAGCTCGATATGGCCGATCGGCGAGGAGGGCCCGAGCACGCCGGCATTGCCGACGAGGATGTCGAGCTTGCCGTAGCGCTCGTGCAGGCCGGCCCCTAACCGTGCGATGCCGTCGGAATCGGTGAGGTTGAGCGGCACCAGGGTGGCACTGCCGCCGTCTTTCCGGATCACGTCGTCGAGCTCTTCCAGCCCGCCCTGCGTCCGCGCGGTCGCAACGATATGCGCGCCGGCTTTGGCGAGCGCGATTGCGGTGGCATAGCCGATGCCGCGCGAGGCGCCGGTGACGAGAGCGATGCGGTCGGCGAGGGGTTTTGTCATGGCGGGGTTTTACAGCGGTGGATGGCCGGGACAAGCCCCCCGCATGGTCGTCATTCCGGGGCGATGCGAAGCTTCGAACCCGGAATCCAGAGGTTTGAGGCAACATGTCGAGGACCTCAGGTGCGCAACGCGCACCATAGTTCGGTCCTTACGGACCGCCCCGGGGATGACGCCTTCGCCGTCAGCTCGCCTCGGCCAGCAGCGAGAGCTGCCGCGGCTGCGGCTCGGTCTGGGTCTGGTCGGTGAGGTGGGTCGGATAGGCCCCGGTGAAGCAATGATCCGAGAATTTCGGATTGGCGGGGTCGCGGCCGGGCTCCCCCATGGCGCGGTACATGCCGTCGATCGACAGGAAGGCGAGCGAGTCGGCGCCGATGATCTCGCGCATCTCCTCCAGCGAATGCGTCGCGGCCAGAAGGCCGCCGCGGTCGGGCAGGTCGATGCCGTAATAATCGGGATAGATGATCGGGGGCGAGGCGAGGCGGAAATGCACCTCGGTCGCGCCGGCATCGCGCATCATGCGCACGATCTTCTTCGAGGTGGTGCCGCGCACCAGCGAGTCGTCGATCAGGATGATGCGCTTGCCTTCGATCGCGGCGCGGTTGGCCGAATGCTTCATGCGCACGCCGGATTCGCGGATCGCCTGCGTCGGCTGGATGAAGGTGCGGCCGACATAGTGGTTACGGATGATGCCGAGCTCGAACGGCACGCCGGAGAACTGGCTGTAGCCGACTGCGGCGGGCACGCCGGAATCCGGCACCGGCACCACGACGTCGACCGGCACGTGGCTCTCGCGCGCGAGCTGCGCGCCGAAATTCTTGCGCACCTCGTAGACCGAGCGGCCGTGGACGATGGAATCGGGCCGCGAGAAGTAGATGTATTCGAAGATGCAGGGGCGCGGCGCCATCGGCGGGAACGGCTTGTGGATGTCCTGGCCGTTCTCGTCGAACACGATGACCTCGCCGGGCTCGATGTCGCGCACGAAGCGCGCGCCGATGATGTCGAGCGCGCAGGTCTCGGAGGTCAGGATCGGGCAGCCGTCGAGCTCGCCGAGCACGAGCGGGCGGATGCCGCGCGGATCGCGCGCGCCGACCAGCTTCTTGTTGGTGAGCGAGACCAGTGCATAGGCGCCCTCGATCTCGCGCAGCGCGTCGATGTAGCGCTCGATGAAGCGGGCGCGCTTGGAGCGCGCCACCAGGTGCAGGATCACTTCGGTGTCGGTGGTCGACTGCATCATCGCGCCGTGCTTGACGAGCTCGCGGCGCAGCGTCAGGCCGTTGGTGAGATTGCCGTTATGGGCGACCGCAAGGCCGCCGGCATTGAGCTCGGCGAACAGCGGCTGCACGTTGCGCAGGATGGTGGCGCCGGTGGTGGAGTAGCGGACATGGCCGACTGCGACATTGCCGGGCAGTCGGTCGATCACCTCGCGGCGGGAGAAGGTGTCGCCGACGAGGCCGAGGCGGCGTTCGGAGTGGAAGCGGCTGCCGTCGTAGGAGACGATGCCGGCGGCCTCCTGGCCGCGGTGCTGGAGGGCGTGAAGGCCAAGCGCCGTGATCGCGGCCGCATCGGGGTGGCCGTAGATGCCGAAGACGCCGCATTCCTCGCGTAGCGTATCCCCCTCCAGATCGTCCTGTAGCTCGAGCGCGGCCGGGCCCGAACCGGCCCTTGGATCGAGATCAAGCTGGGCGTCCTGGTCAGGGTGTCGCATCTCGTCCGCGCCTTTCTCTAGGGCCAATCAACGCGCCGCAGGTTTCTCGATCAGCTTCTTCATGCCGTCACGAGCAGATTTGCTGTATCCGTCGCC
>JAEYTQ010000679.1 GCA_023433965.1 Pseudomonadota bacterium
ACGCTGAACCGGCCCGACAAGCTCAACGCCTTCAACGCGCAGATGCAAGGAGAGCTGATCGACGCGTTCGACGCCGCCGACAAGGACGACAATGTCCGCGCCATCATCGTCACCGGTGCCGGCCGCGGCTTTTGCGCAGGCGCCGATCTCTCCTCCGGCGCCGACACCTTCGACCGCGATGCGCGGCGCGGGCCGGTGAAGCGCCTCGCCGACGGCAAGGTCGACTACAGCGATCCGCAGGTGCGCGACGGTGGCGGCCAGGTGACCTTGCGCATCTTCAAGTGCCTCAAGCCGGTCATCGCGGCGGTGAACGGACCCGCGGTCGGCATCGGCGTCACCATGCAGCTCGCGATGGACATCCGCATCGCCTCCGAGGCGGCGCGGTTCGGCTTCGTGTTCTCCCAGCGCGGCATCGTGCCGGAGGCGGCCTCGAGCTGGTTCCTGCCGCGCATCGTCGGCATCTCGCAGGCGCTGGAATGGTGCTATTCCGGCCGCGTCTTCCCGGCTCAGGAAGCGCTCGCCGGCCGTCTCGTCAGCAAGGTGGTGCCGCCGGATGATCTGCTGCCGACCGCCCGCGCGCTCGCCAAGGAATTCGCGGCGAAGACCGCGCCGGTGTCGGTCGCGCTGATCCGCCAGATGATGTGGCGCATGATGGGCGCAGACGATCCGATGGAGGCGCACAAAGTCGACAGCCGCGGCATCTACGCCCGCGGCCGTTCCGACGACGTCAAGGAAGGCGTGGTGTCGTTCCTGGAGAAGCGCCCCGCGCAGTTCAAGAACAAGGTGTCCACGGATATGCCGGACTATTTCCCGTGGTGGACGGAGCGGGAGTACAAGTGACGCTCCCGTAGGGGGAGCAAAAGCGCTCTTGCGCCGTGCCCACCGCTTCTCGTGATCGCGACAGATGGTGGGCACGCTTCGCTTGGCCCACCCTACCACACCGTCACTCCATCGTCAGCGCCACGCGCCCGATCGCCTTGCGGTCGATCAACAGCCGCATCGCCTTGGCATAGTCTTCCAGCGGCAGGCGGTGCGAGACGTTGGGGCGCAGCTTGCCCTGCTCTGCCCATTGCAGCAGCGCCTTCAGGCGCACTTCTCCCAGCGCCGGATCCTTCCGTACCGCTTCGCCGGCGCGCACGCCGAGCACGCTGGCGCCCTTGATCAACAGCAGGTTGGTCCGGGCCGAGCCGATCCCGCCGGTGAAGCCGATCACCAGAAGCCGCGCGCCCCAGGCGATGCAGCGCATCGAGTCCTCGAAGACCTGGCCGCCGACCGGATCGAACACGACGTCGGCGCCGCGGCCGTCGGTGATGCGCTTGACCGCATCGCGAAACGCCTCGCGGTCGTAGCGGACGAGATGATCGGCGCCGCGCGATTGCGCGATGGCGAGCTTCTCGTCGCTGGAGGCTGTCGCGATCACGGTCGCGCCCAGCATCTTGCCAATCTCGACGGCGGCGAGCCCAACGCCGCCGCCGGCGCCGTGTACCAGCAGCACCTCGCCCGGCTCGAGCCGGCCACGATCGATCAGCGCATGATAGGCGGTGCCATGGCCGGCGAGATAGGTTGCGGCCTCCGCGTAGTCGAAGGTCGATGGCATCGGCGTCAGCTGCGACGGCGCGACCACGGCTTCGTCTGCGAAAGCGCCATGGCGCATCTTGACGATGACCTTGTCGCCGACGGCAACGCCGCTTGCCTCCGATCCCACCTCGGTGATGTCGCCGGCAGCTTCCATGCCCGGCGTGAACGGCAGCTCCGGCTTGAGCTGATATTCGCCGGCGGCCATCAGCACATCGGGAAAATTCAGCCCGGCGGCGCGGATCGCGACCCGTACCTCGCCGGGCTTCAGGGCTCGCTGCGGAAACTCTTCCAGCCGCAAGCTCTCGGGCTCGCCGAGCGTGCGGCAGACGACGGCGCGCACCATCAGGCCGCGCTCGCCTTGCTGCGCAGAAGCGCCTCGCGGATCAGCGGCAGGCGATCGTTGCCGAAATACATGTCGGTCTTGTTCACGAAGATCGTCGGCGAGCCGAAGCCGCCGCGGGCGACGACCTCCTCCGTGTTCGCCTTGAGCTGGTCCTTGATCCCCTGCTCCGAAATGCCGGCGAAGAATTTCGCCTCGTCGATGCCGACTTTCCTGCAGATCTCGGCGAGCACCGCGTCCTGCGAAATGTCCTTGTCCTCGCCCCAATAGGCCTCGAACACGGCGGTTGCGAACGGCACCATGTCCTTGCCGAGCCAGATGCAGCCGCGCATGGCCTTGACGCTGTTCACCGGAAACACCGTCGGCGGCATCTTGATCGCAAGACCTGCCGAGCGGGCCCAGTCCTGGAGATCCTTCTTCATGTAGCGCGCCTTCAGCGGCACCGGCTTCTCCCGCTGCGCGTAGACGCTCGGGTTGACCGTATTGAAGATGCCGCCGACCAGGATCGGCCGCCACGCGATCTCGGCGCCCAGCTCCCTGGCGAGCGGCTGGATGTTGTGGAAGGCGAGATAGGTCCAGGGGCTGGAACAGTCGAAGAAGAATTCGATCATGATGGTTCCTTGTGTTTGTCATTCCGGGATGCGCTGCAGGCGCAGGCCCGGAATGACGGCGTGGCCGTCACTTCCTTCCCAGCGCTTCCTTAGCCCGTTGCCCGAACATGATCTTGCGTGATTCCTCGTCGAACGGCTCTTTCACGAATTTGCCGATCGCAAGTCCCGCCTGCACCTGCGGCCGCGCGCGGACTTCGGCATACCAGCGTTTCACGTTCGGATAGTCGTCGAGCGTAAAGCCCTGCGCCTTGTGGGTCATGGTCCAGGGAAAGCAGGCGATGTCGGCGATGGAATACTCCCCGGCGACATAGGCTCCGGTCTTCTCCAGCTGCCGGTCGAGCACGGCGTAGAGCCGCGCCGCCTCGTCGCGATAGCGCTCGATCGCGTAAGGAATCTTCTCGGCCGCATAGAGCGCGAAATGGCCGTGCTGGCCGAGCATCGGACCGAGCCCGGCCATCTGCCACATCACCCACTGGATCGTGGTGGAGCGGCCGCGCAAGTCCGCCGGCAGAAAGCGGCCGGTCTTCTCCGCCAGATAAATCAGGATCGCGCCGGTCTCGAAGGCCGAGAATGGCGCGCCGCCATCGGCGGGGTCGTGATCGACGATCGCCGGAATGCGGTTGTTCGGGGAGATCGCCAGGAAGTCGGGGCTGAACTGCTCGCCGACGCGGATGTTGACGGGCTTCACCGTGTAGGGCAGCCCGAGTTCCTCCAGCATGATCGAGATTTTCCAGCCGTTCGGCGTCGGCGCGTAATAGAGGTCGATCATGGCCTTTCCCTTGCGCCGTCCCTGTCGCTGCCGTCACCCAATGGCGACTTTCGTTGTTCTGTACCTCAACGTTAAGACATGGCAGGAAGGGGCGCAACACAACCTGCCGGGAGAGCCGCCATGCTGTTTCCAACCACGATCGCCGGCTCCCTGCCGAAGCCCGAATGGCTCGCCGAGCCGAACATGCTGTGGGCGCCCTGGAAATCACAGGGCGACGAGCTGCTCCGCGCCAAGCGCGACGCGACCCTGATCTGGCTGAAGATCCAGGAGGACGCCGGCATCGACATCGTCACCGAGGGCGAGCAGGCCCGGCAGCATTTCGTCCACGGCTTCCTCGAGAAGATCGAAGGCATCGATTTCGCCCACAAGGTCGAAATGGGCATCCGCAAGGATCGCTACAAGGCGATGGTGCCGCAGGTGGTCGCGCCGCTCCGGCTGAAGGATCGCGTGCACGCCTTCGAGGCGCGCGTGGCGCGCACGCATACGAAGCAGAAGCTGAAATTCACCCTGCCCGGCCCGATGACCATCATCGACACCATTGCGGACCGCTATTACGGCGATCGCGTCAAGATGGCCTTTGCCTTCGCCGAGCTCCTCAACGAGGAGGCCAAGGCCTTGCAGGCCGACGGCATCGACCTCGTGCAGTTCGACGAGCCCGCCTTCAACGTCTACATGGACGAGGTCAACGATTGGGGCATCAAGGCGCTGGAGCGCGCCGCGCAGGGGCTGACCTGCACCACCGCCGTGCACATCTGCTACGGCTACGGCATCAAGGCCAACACCGACTGGAAGGAGACGCTGGGCGCGCAATGGCGGCAGTATGAGCAGATCTTCCCGGCGATCGACGCCAGCCCGATCCAGCAGGTCGCGATCGAGTGTCGCAACTCGAAAGTGCCGCTCGACCTGCTCGCGCTGTTGAAAAACAAGATCGTGCAGGCCGGCGTGATCGACGTCGCCAGCGACACCGTGGAGACAGCCGAGGACGTCGTGAAGGTGATCGACGCCGTGTCGAAATTCGTGCCCAGGAGCAACATCATCGCCACCACCAATTGCGGCATGGCTCCGATGCGGCGCGAGATCGCCGAAGCCAAGCTGATGGCGCTCGGCGCCGGCGCAGCGCTGGCGCGGGAGAAGCTGGGGTGATCACGACGCCGTCGTCAGAGGCGCCCTAGCCCAAAGCGGTTGGATGCAACACCGGACGATAGCCCGCGATGATCGCGCGCAGCGTCGAGGGTGGCGTCAGTAACTCGGCCTTCTCGAGCGGACGGTCGCTGGCGGCATAGCCCGCCGGCGACCACAGCAGGGCCTTCCCGTCCATCAGCAGAAAGCTGTCTTCGCCCTCCTGCACCATCGCGCCGTCGGGCATGTCCGGCAGCGGCATCGGGAGCGGGTGCAACCGCTTCTTGCCGCGGTCAAGACGCTCCCGATGCAGGGCTGTGTCCATCGCCTTCGCACTGACATCGCTTCCACCGTTTCCCTTCTCCCATGCCGCGCGAAACCGGTTGGCATCATCACGCCGGCAGAAGAAGCAGGGGCGATGTCCGGCGGCAAAGGCGGTAGCTTCGTCGAGGAAGAACAGCTCGGTCCAGCTCCGCCGCGCCATCACCGGCCGCCGCCAGCCGCGGAATTCGCACAGGCAAGTGATCCAGGCCGGCGAAGACCAGCGCTTCTTCAAC
>JAEYTQ010000691.1 GCA_023433965.1 Pseudomonadota bacterium
CTCGGCCGGCCTACAATCGCGCGCTGGAAAAAGGCGGGCCGTACCAGGTCGGACGGTAGACAACCTGTTGCCCCGCAACGACCCTGCTACTGCCCGGCCGCCTCCGCGCCGCGTGTGCGCGGGTCGGACGCGCCGAGCACCCCGGTTAGCGTCACCAGAATCGAGTTCGCCGAGGTTTGTCCCATCGGCTCGACGACGACGTGGCCCATCGTCTTCAGCTCGCGCAGCACGTCTTCGGGAAAGCCGCGCTCGACGCGCACTTCATGCGGCATCCATTGGTGGTGCAGCCGCGGGGTAGCGACCGCGGCCGCAACATCCATCCTGTAGTCGAGGACGTTGACGATCACCTGGAGCACCGTCGAGATGATGCGGCTGCCGCCGGGCGAGCCCGTCACAAGCACCGGCTTGCCGTCCTTGAGCACGATTGTCGGCGACATCGACGATAGGGGCCGCTTGCCGGGCCCAGGCAGGTTCGCCTCGAAGCCGACCAGGCCATAGGCATTGGAGGCGCCGACGGCCGCGGTGAAATCGTCGAGTTCGTTGTTGAGCAGCACGCCGGTGCCGCCGGCGACGAGGCCGACGCCGTAGCTGAAGTTCAGCGTATAGGTGTTGCTGACCGCATTGCCGCGGGCGTCGACCACGGAGAAATGCGTGGTGTTGCTGCCCTCGCGCGCCGTAGTGGCCGCGGACACGAGCTCCTTCGCCGGCGTGGCGCGTTCGGCGGAAATGGTCGCGCGCAGCTTGGCGGCGTAGTTCTTGTCGGTCAGCATATCGGTCGGTGCGTCGACGAAGGCGGGATCGCCGAGAAAGCGCGCACGGTCGGCGTAGGCGCGCTTCATGGCTTCGATCAGGAGATGCAGCGATGCCGCCGACCCCTGCTTCAGATCGGCGAGCTGAAACCCTTCGAGGATGTTGAGCGTCTCGACGAGCACCACGCCGCCGGACGACGGCAGCGGCATCGAGACGATGTCATAGCCCCGATAAGTGCCGCGCACCGGCGCGCGGATCACGGCCTGATAGGATTTCAGGTCGGCCGGCGTCATGATCCCGCCGGCGTCGGCCACGGCCCTGGCGAGCTTCTCCGCAACCGGCCCCTCGTAGAAACCTCGCGGTCCTCGATCCGCGATCGCGGTCAGCGTCTCGGCGAGATCGCCCTGCACCAGCCGGTCGCCTTCGCCCAGCGGCGTGCCGTCGGGCCGCGAGAAGATGCTTGCCGAGGACGGCCAGCGTGCCAGCCGCCGGTGCCAGCTCGGCAGCGTATCGGCGATGTCGTCGGTGACGACGAAGCCGTCGCGAGCGAGCGCGATGGCTGGCGCGAGCAGCTGCGCGAGCGTGAACCGCCCCGAGCCGTATTTGTCCAATGCCAGGGCCAAGCCCGCGACGGTGCCGGGCACGCCGATGCCGAGCGCGGAATCGCGTGACTTAGCCGTGTCGGGCTTGCCGTCGGCGCCGAGGAATATCTGCGGCGTGGTCGCAGCCGGCGCGGTCTCGCGATAGTCGATCGTGACGTCTTCCTTCCGATCGGCGGAATGGATCACCATGAAGCCGCCGCCGCCGATATTGCCGGCGCGGGGGTAGGTCACCGCCATCGCAAAACCGGTGGCGACCGCAGCATCGACCGCATTGCCGCCGCGGCGCAGGACGTCGGCGCCGATCTGCGCGGAGAGCTTCTCCTGCGCCACCACCATGCCGTGCTCGGCGGCGACGGCGCGAACCATGTTGCGCGCGGGCGGAACATAGCCCTGCCGCGCATCCTGAGCGGTCGCCGGAGCGAATCCAAACGCCAGAGTGGCGACGAAGGCGAAGAATGTCCGCCGTGTCGAATATGACGACATCATCAAAACTTTCCGCCGGAGACCCGGGCCGGTTCACAGGCCTTGCTGCAATGCTATACGGTTCGCGCCAAGAGAGACAGAACTGTTCGTGATGAGGACTGCGTGATGACGACGAGCGCCTCCGATGTGCGCTTGGCCGGCGCGCAGCGGTCCTATCCGCCTCGCGCCGCCGTCGTCAGCTGGATCTTCTTCGACTGGGCCGCGCAGCCCTATTTCACGCTGATCACGACCTTCGTGTTCGCGCCCTATTTCGTGACGAATGTTGCGCCGAATCCCGCCGCTGGCCAGTCGCTATGGGCTTTTGCGATGGCCGCGGCGGGTCTTGCAATCGCGCTGCTGTCGCCGGTGCTGGGTGCCATCGCCGACGCGGCCGGCCGCAGGAAACCATGGATCGCGGGATTCGGCGCGGTGCTGGTGCTGGCGTCCTGCACGCTGTGGATCGGCAAGCCCGGCGGTGCCGCCATCATTCCATTGCTGCTCACCGCGGTTGCGCTCGCCAGCGTCGGCGCCGAGTTCGCCACCGTCTTCAACAATGCGATGATGCCGACGCTGGTGCCGCCGGAGCGGATCGGCCGGCTCTCCGGAACCGGCTGGGCCACGGGCTACATTGGCGGAATCGTCAGCCTGGTGATCGTGCTCGGGCTTCTCGCGGCCAATCCCGACACCGGCCGCACGCTGCTCGGCCTCACGCCCTTGTTCGGGCTCGATCCTGCCACGCATCAGGGCGACCGTGCCGCCGGGCCGCTGACAGGGCTGTGGTTCATCATCTTCGTGACGCCGATGTTCCTGTTCACGCCGGACTATCCGGCCAAGCGCCCGCTGCGCGAGGCGCTACACCAGGGCTTGTCGGAGCTCAGGCAGTCGATCAGGAATCTGCCGAGGCAGAAATCGCTCGCGGCATTCCTGCTCGCCAACATGATCTACACCGACGGTCTGGTGTCGCTGTTCGCCTTCGGCGGCATCTACGCCGCGGGCACGTTCGGCTGGCACACGATCCAGATCGGCACGTTCGGCATCATGCTCGCGATCGCGGGCGCGTTCGGCGCATGGTTCGGCGGCAAGCTGGATGATCGTCTCGGGCCGAAACGCGTCATCGCCGGCAGCCTGCTGGTCCTCTTGCTATCCGTGGCGGCGATCCTGCTGGTCGACAAGGACAGCGTGCTGTTCGTCAAGGTCGCGCCGCCGCAACCGGGCGCGGGCTTGTTCTCAAGCGCCGCGGAGCGCGCCTATCTCGTGCTGGGCTGCCTGATCGGCGCGGCCGGCGGTCCGCTCCAGGCGGCCTCCCGCACGCTGCTGATCCACCTCGCACCGAAGGATCGCATTGCGCAGTATTTCGGCCTGTTCGCATTGACCGGGAAGGTGACGTCCTTCATCGGGCCGCTCCTGATCGGCATGATCACCGCGGTGACCGCGAGCCAGAAGGCCGGCATGGCCGTGCTGGTGGTGTTCTTCGTCGCGGGATTGGGGCTGTTGTTGCGGGTGCGGGAGTAGCATCCCCATCGTCGTTCCGGGGCGCGCCACCTGGCGCGAGCCCGGAACCATTTCTCCGCATGACACGCTGCACGATGGATTCTCAGGCGCGCAAGTGCGCACCGTAGTTCGCGCTGCGCGCGCCCCGGAATGACAGCAAGCTCAGTGCCTGAAGTGCCGCGTGCCCGTGAACACCATGGCAATGCCGTGCTCGTCGGCGGCCTTGATCACCTCGTCGTCGCGCATCGAGCCGCCGGGCTGCACCACGGCGGTGGCGCCGGCTTCGATGCAGGCGAGCATGCCGTCGGCGAAGGGGAAGAACGCATCCGAGGCCACGACCGAGCCCTTGGTGAGCGGCTCGGCGAGCTTCAGCTCGGCTGCGGCATCCTGTGCCTTGCGCGCCGCGATCCGCGCCGAGTCGACCCGGCTCATCTGGCCCGCACCGATGCCGACGGTGGCGAGATCCCTGGCGTAGATGATGGTGTTGGACTTGACGTGCTTGGCCACGCGGAACGCGAATTTCAGGTCGCGCATCTCGGCGTCCGTCGGCGCGCGTCTGGTCACGACCTTGAACGTCATGTCGTCGACCACGGCATTGTCGCGGCTCTGCACCAGGAGGCCGCCGGCCACCGTCTTGGCGGTGAGGCCCGGCGCACGCGGGTCGGGCAGGCTGCCGGCGAGCAGCAGGCGGAGGTTCTTCTTGCCGCCGATGATGGCGATCGCTTCCTCGGTCACATCCGGCGCGATGATGACCTCTGTGAAGATCTTGGTGATCTCGCGCGCGGTGTCGGCGTCGAGCGGACGGTTCATCGCGATGATGCCGCCGAACGCGGACGTCGAATCACAGGCCAGCGCCCGGCGATAGGCCTCGACGAGGTTCGATCCTTCGGCGACGCCGCAGGGGTTGGCGTGCTTGACGATGACGCAAGCCGCGGTGCGCTCGGCGTCGAACTCGCCGATGCATTCATAGGCCGCATCGGTGTCGTTGATGTTGTTGTAGGAAAGTTCCTTGCCCTGCAGCTGACGCGCAGTGGAGACGCCCGGGCGCTTGTCGGGCGTCGCGTAGAACGCCGCTGTCTGGTGCGGATTCTCGCCGTAGCGCAGCGACTGGATCAGCCGGCCGCCGAAGGCACGGAAGTCGGGCGCGTCGATCTCGAGCTGACGGTTGAACCAGTTCGAGATCGCGGCATCGTAGGCCGCGGTGCGGGCATAGGCCTTCGCGGCAAGCCGCCGGCGCAACTTTAGCGTGGTCGCGCCCTCGTTGGCGGCGAGCTCGTCGAGCACGGCCTGATAGTCCTCTGCCTCGACCACGACGGCGACGTCGTCATGGTTCTTGGCGGCGGCGCGGATCATTGCGGGGCCGCCGATGTCGATGTTCTCGATGCAATCCTCGAAGCCGGCGCCCTTCTCGACGGTGGCCTCGAACGGATAGAGATTGACGACGAGGAGATCGATCGGCGCGATGCCATGCGCCGTCATCGCTTCGGCATGGTCCTTGTTGTCACGGATCGCGAGCAGGCCGCCATGGACCTTCGGATGCAGCGTCTTGACGCGGCCGTCCATCATCTCGGGGAATCCGGTCAGCTCGGAGACGTCCTTCACCTCAAGGCCGGCGGCGGCGATTGCCTTGGCGGTGCCGCCGGTGGAGACCAGCTCGACCCCGTGCGCGGCAAGCGCCTTTGCGAACTCGATCAGGCCGGTCTTGTCGGAAACGGAAAGGAGCGCGCGGGTGACGCGGCGGGGATGGTCAGTCATGAGCAAGATCCTCTGTTCAGGGAGTGTCTATGCCCAGGCGCGCGGCTCATATGTCCCGCGCTTCCCGATGGTGCTCCATCCAAGGTCGCCAGTCGCGCGAGCGAGGGCTCGATAGCAGCTTTCGGCCGTTATCACAACGACGAGATAGGGCCGGATCGCGCTCTTTACAGCGGAAGTTCCGGCTCGCGCCGCGCGTTGCGGCGGGCATTGGTGACGGAAGGTGAAGCCGTCGAGCGGATAAAACTCCAGCGGATCGAGGGCGCCTGCCGGGCGTTCTGACGGATCACGATCTGGGCGGTGCGTCGCGGGCCGTCATTGCCGGCGAGGAACACGCTGTCCTCGAGGTCGACCTTGTCGTCGAGCGCCTCGAAGGTCCAGACATCGCGGTTCGGCAGCACCAGCATCACGCCGCGCGCATCCGACAGCCGGCTCGCCTTCACCGCAGGATGCAGATGGAAGCGCAACGCGAAATCGGCATCGGCACCCTTGAAGCGTCCGCCTTGCGGCGGCGACAGCGTATCCTCGCCGTCGATCCGCGCGCCGTCATTGGCGATCATCAGCACGCGGCGGTGGATCGCACCGAATTTCGAGAGATAGCCGTCATGCGAGGCCGTGAGCAGCGTGCCGTTCTGCACGATTTCGCGATAGCTCTCGACCTCGACGGGGCCGCTGGTGATGGGCGCACCGTGCAACAGCCGCTTCATCGCCGACATCTCGACGAACTGGCACGACGAGGTGTCGTGATAGGTCAGTGTCGAATGCGCCGCCGTGCTGCGTGCGAACGGCCGCCAATTGTCGCGGCCCGTGGTCGGCATGCCGCAATTGGTGACGATACGGCTGGTGCCGGACGACAGTTCGAACGACAGGCAGCCGGCATGGGCGTCGTGGCTGACCCCGGCCGGCGGCGGCGGGCCGGTGTCGATGATCACCGTGGTCTGGCCGGCATCGAGGCGCTGGAAGCCGGTGTGCGGCATGTTCGCCATCGGCGCGCCGTGGGTGTCGTCATAGGCGAGCAGGGTCGCGAGCAGGTCCGACGATGTCGCGCTCATGCCGTTGAACAGGGCAAAATTGCCGTCGCCGTGCCGGAAGAAGCGCAGCATCGGCATCATGCGGTCGATCGCGTTGAGCAGTGCCGGCGGTGGTGCGATGTTGCGCGCGGCGAAGGTCTGCCGCAGCGGCAGCAGGTCGATCAAGAGTTCGATCAGCGCGCCCGGATTGCGGGAGATGTGGCCACCGTCGGGCAGGATCTGCCGCTGCAATTCCTCGGACAGCTTCTTCGAGGCGCTGCGGATGTGACGCGTCTGGTTCGCGAGACACAGCGATGCGTAGCAGAGCGCGATCAGCACCTGGAGCTTCGGCACGCCGTCCGGAATGTCGACCATGGTGTAGCGCAGGAAGCGGATCTCGCGGGCCAGCGCGCGCAGGTAACGGCGGTAGAACTTGTTGTCGGTCTCGCTCAGCACCAGCGGCGCCTGCGAGAGCAGCGAGATCACGCGCCTCGCCAGCACGTCGGCGCGCCGCGCGACGGGGCGGCGCTTGTTGGCGGGATTAGAGATCCAGTCCTCGATCAGCGCGCGCGCATTCGCCCGCGTCAGCGCCGTGTCGGCGGCGCGCAGGTGCCGCAGCCAGCCGAAGCCGAGCAGCGCGACCTCCCAATCCTCCGACGGCGGCTCGAGATCGAAGATCGAGCGGCCGTGGCAGTTGACGATCTTGCCGGCGAAGACGAAGCGGCCGGCATAGATCTCGGCGGCGCGGGTCGCGTCTGCGGTGCGCAGATCGTGCGGTGCGATGATCAGTCGGTCGGTGCGGCCCGGCCAGACCCGCGACAACGCCACGGGGCCGCCGCTCGCGCGCGCGAGCACGTTCCGCGCGAAGCGGTTCATGACCAGCGTCGAGATATGTCTGCGTTGAGCGACCGACACGCTTTGCCTTGATGGGGGAGAGGATCAGCGACGAATCCTTATTAATCCCAAAATCGAACGCCTGACACCACCTTGACCGGGTGGAATCAGCGTCGTGGTGGCAAAATCCGGTGCAAAATCAGGATTTAACGAGTCTTGCCGCGAAAAATCCGTCGAGCCCCCCGAGCCGGGGATCGGCGTTCGGCAGGTGGCAGGGCAAAGTGCGCAGATCGCCTTCCTGGTTGAGGATTTCCTCGAGGCCCGCGACCTCCGACGGCGCGATCGGGACGCGGCGGAGCCCAGGCTCGGCGGCGAGCAGCGCCGCCACCGCCTGCTCGCCCTCCTCGGGTTCCAGCGAACAGGTGCAATAGACCAAAGTCCCGCCCGGCTTCAGCAGCGACACCGATTTTCGCAGCAGCCGCTGCTGGAGCGTCGCCAAGGCGGCGATGTCCGACTCCTGCCGCAGCCATGCCACGTCGGGATGACGGCGGATCGTCCCGGTCGAGGTACAGGGCGCATCGACCAGGACACCGTCGAAGGCTTCGGCCGGGCCGGCCCATTCCACGGCGTCAGCGACGACAGTCTCGGCCTGGAGCGACAGTCGCGCGAGGTTCTCGCGCAAGCGCGCCACCCGGGCGGGCGAGCGGTCGATGGCCGTGACATGCGCGCCTGCCAGCGCCAGCTGCGCAGTCTTGCCGCCGGGCGCCGCGCAGAGATCGGCAATGGACTTTCCTCGGACGTCTCCGAACAGCCGGGCCGGCAGCGCGGCGGCAGCATCCTGCACCCACCATTGCCCCTCGGCGAAGCCGGGCAGCATCGTCACCGCGCCGTGCAGCAGCATCCGCACGGTTCCCGTCGGTAGTGTCTCGCCATGCAGGCGGCTCGCCCATTGTGCGGGATCCGCTTTCACCGTGAGATCGAGCGAGGGCTCGTGGCTGAGCGCCAATGCCATCTCGCGTGCGGTCGCCTCGCCATAATGCGCGCTCCAGCGCGCGAGCAGCCATGGCGGCAGGTCCAGCGATTGCGTCGCGACTTCCTCGATCAGGGCTTTGCCCTCGCGTGCGCAGCGGCGCAGCACGGCGTTGACGAGGCCGGCATAACGCGCGGCGCGGCGGTCGGATTGCACGAGGCGAACGGAAAGATCTACCGCGGCGTGGTCGGGTACGTCCATCCACAGGATCTGCGCGGCGCCAATCAGGAGCGCGCTCTGTGCGCGCGGCGCATCGGAGGGAACGCCCTTGTCGAGCAGACGCGACAGCACGTGGCCGAGCGTGCCGAGCCGGCGCAGCACGGTGGCGACGAGCCGCCGCATCAGCGCGCGGTCGCGGTCGGCCAGCGTCTTCAGTCCGGGATGTGCGCCGCCGCCGTCGAGCTGGTCGTCGAGCGTGCGATGCTTGTGCAGCACGCCGTCGACGATGTCGGCGGCGATCCGTCGTGCCGCAAGGCCGGGCACTTCGGACGGAGGGGCAAAACGTTGAGATGGCATGCGGAAGCAAGGTTCTGAGCGAGCGGCAGTTCCGCCGCGAGGGCGCATGCCTTGAGAAGGCGATCTCTGGCACGCGAATATGCCAAATGTAAGAATCGCTTCCGGCTTTTTCAGCCATTCAGATCCATTTCAGGAATGCGTTATTGGCCATCGCGTTGTGCCCGGTCCTGCGCTACAAGGACCGGCGATGAGTGACCCGTCTCCCGTTCCCGATCGCAAGCCGCTGTCGCCGGCTGCCCAGCGCGCGCTGGCCGAGGCCGAAGCGCGTCGGCAGGCCGCGGCTGCTGAGGTCAAGGACAAGGCCAGGGAGTTGCAGGGGCCGCAGGGGCCCGAGCCCACCCGCTACGGCGATTGGGAGCGCAAGGGCATCGCGTCCGACTTCTGAGGCTTCGAGGTCTGAGGCCGTCGCTCGAGCTCTCCCGCTCGCTTGCTGGAAAGGCCAAATCCCGGCGGCGGACCAGACCGGCCAGGCAGGCTGGATCTGCCGAATTCGGCCTAGGATTCCCGTACCGATCGCGATAAATACCAGCCTCCCTGAACCAGAAAGCGCAACCATGGACAAGTTCACCACGCTGGAAGGCGTCGCGGCGCCACTGAAGATCATCAATGTCGACACCGACATGATCATTCCGAAGCAGTACCTGAAGACCATCAAGCGCACCGGCCTTGGCAAGGGGCTCTTCTCCGAGCAGCGCTACAAGGACGACGGCAGCGAGAACCCGGATTTCGTGCTCAACCAGCCTGCCTATCGCAATGCCAGGATTCTGGTCGCCGGCGACAATTTCGGCTGTGGCTCGAGCCGCGAACATGCGCCCTGGGCGCTGCTCGACTTCGGCATCCGCTGCGTGATCTCGACCTCGTTCGGCGACATTTTCTACAACAATTGCTTCAAGAACGGCATCCTGCCGATCCGCGTCAGTCAGGAGGATCTCGACAAGCTGTTCGACGACGCCGAGCGCGGCGCCAATGCGACGCTGACGATCGACCTGCCGAACCAGGAGATCCGCGGCCCTGATGGCGGCAAGGTCAAGTTCGAGATCGATCCGTTCCGCAAGCACTGCCTGATCAACGGCCTCGACGACATCGGTCTCACCATGGAGAAGAAGGCCTCGATCGACTCTTACGAGGACAAGCTCAAGCGCGAACGCGCCTGGGCTTGAGCTCGCTGCCTGCTTCGAGCCCCGGTGCTGCGAGCGCCGGGGCTTTTTCTTTGTCCTGCTTGTCCCTATAGCTCGCTGATGCTCCCCGAGATCGTCACTTTCTGGCATGGCCCGATGGACGCGCTGCGCCAGACCTGTCTGCGCTCCCAGCTGGCTGCCGGCCACAAGGTCACGGTCTACAGCTTCGACCCGATTCCCGGCCTGCCCGGGGACGTCGCGAACGCGGAGGCCGAGGCGATCCTGCCGCACGCGTTCTCGGAACGGCTGCGGCCGCCGCAGCCGGACGGCAGCTGGCGCGACTGGACCATTCTGCAGTTCAGCGACTTCTTCCGCATGAAGCTGATGGCGAAGGGCCTCGGCCTCTGGCTCGACGCCGACGTGCTGCTGTTGAAGCCGGTCGAGATCGATCCGGCAAAGCCGTACTTCGCCTGGGAGCGGCCGCGCCAGCTGGGCAATTCCGTGCTCTATCTGCCGCCCCGGCACGGCATCGTCACCGCCTTCGAAGAGCTGATGGAGCAGGAGGAGCTGACGCCGAACTGGCTGTCGCTGCGCCATCGCATCACCTTCCTGATGCGCCGCCTGCGCGGCGGCTCGAGCCGCCTGTCGGATATTCGTGTTGCGATCTACGGCCCTGCCGCGCTCACCGCGCTGGCGCGCCGCACCGGCGAGCTGCAAAACGCGCTGCCCAAGCAATCGTTCTACGCCGTGCATGCCGAGCCGAAACTGTTCTTCGATCCCTCGAGCTATCTCGGCCTCGTCACCGACCCCGCCATCATCGGCCTGCACATCTCGCCCAAGGGCCGCGGCGGCCAGAAGCCGATTCCGGGCAGCCTGTATGCCTGGGCGGCGGAGCGGTTTGCCTAACCCTTCGCTCGTGCCCCGGACGCGGTGGAGCGTGTAACGCTGCGCCGCGGACCAGTTTGATCCAGCGCAACGCGCCTCTGCATCATTGTGCTTAATTCGCTCCCAATTCCGACGTCCCAAGGGAGCTTTCCATGAGCACCGCAACCAGGCCCTATCCCATCGTTCAGGATCTCATCGAGTCCTTCGCGGGCTGGCTGAAGCACCGCCGCGAGATGAACGAGTTGCGGCAGCTCGATCGGGCCGATTTCGACCGGATCGCCAATGATCTCCGGATCGCGCCCGACGATCTCGAAGAGCTCGTCCGTCACGGCCGGCATGCCGCCGACGAGCTGCCGAAGATGCTGGAACAGCTCGGCATCGACGCCGAAGCGCTCGGCCGCGCGCAGCCGCTGCTGTTGCGCGACATGGAGCGGACCTGCTCGCTCTGCGGTCACAAGGGGCAGTGCGACCGTGACCTCGCCGACGGCACCGCGGCGGAGAACTATCACGGCTATTGTGCCAACGCCTTGACGCTGGAGTCGCTCGATCGCGCCGATCTCGCGCCGCGCTGAGCGGCGCGGCGTGCTGAATCACTTGCCAGGCACGAAATAGAAGTCCTGCCGTCCGGAGATCGAGCCGTAGCTGAACGGCTTTTGCCGGCGGCCGGTCGCTTCCATGACATCGTCGCGAACGAAATCGAACAGCCTGCGGACCTCGAGACCCGGCGTCGGGAGATTCTTGACGAAGGCGGTCGCGAACGGGCTGTTGCTTCCGTCACCGTCGAGCGCGGTCTCGCCGTCCTTTGCGGCATAGACCACCAGCGTACCCGCCTCCGGCTCGACAGGCGCCAGCCCTCGCGACACCGAACGCGACGCCACCGTCATCGTGCGTTTCATCTGGGCCGCGAACGGATTGTCGCGGCACGCATCGAGTATGACGAGGCGCAGTTTTCTGGCGCGCTCGGCAGCATTGAGCACCTGATCGACGGGCACCGCTTCAAACCCGATCTCGCGGTCCGCGGCGATCCTCGCATCGGTCGGGATGAGATAATTGACGCCGCCGACCTCCATGCCGTGTCCGGCATAGTACACGACCGCCCAATCCGCCGTTTCCGCACGTGCAGCGAACTCGCGCAAGGCACTCACCAACGCGTCCTTGCGGAGATCGGTCAGCAGAGTGACGGCTTCGAACCCCGTGAGCCTCAGCACGTCGGCGACGAGGCTTGCGTCGCGGACCGGGTTCGGCAGCGCTGCAACGTTCTCATAGGCGGAATTGCCGATGACGAGGGCTATGCGGCGATCGCCGCTCGCAGCTCCAGCCGCCGCGACGGCCGGAGGAACGCCGGCTTTCTCAACCAAAATCGTCGTGGGGCGCTGCGCAGGAAGGACGGCAAGCCGCTCGCGCGCCTTGTCCAGGGCCCATTTCGTGGCGTTGCGGCTCAGTCCAAGGGTGGCGTTGAAGTCGGCCCTTGCCTTGGCGAACTCACCGCGCTTCTCATAGGCCAATCCGCGGTTGACGTACGCGTTGGCGTAAGCGGCGTCCACGCGTATCGTGTCGGTATAGTCTGCAATGGCACGGTCCGCGTCGCCCTTGTTGCGGTAGGCGTTTCCGCGATTGAAATATGCGTTGGCGTTCGTCGGCTGCAGCCGGATCGCTTCGGTATAGTCGGCAATGGCGTGATCGTTGTCGCCCTTGTTGCTGTAGGCGTTGCCTCGGTTGTAGTACGCATTGGCATAGGCCGGATCGAGCCGAAGCGTCGCCGTGTAGTCAGCGATGGCCCGGTCCGTGTCGCCCTTGTTGCTGTAGCCGTTGCCGCGGTTGTAGTAGGCGTTGGCATGGGCCGGATCGAGCCGGATCGTCGCCGAGTAGTCGGCGATGGCGCGGTCCGTATCGCCGCGGGCCGCGTAAGCGTTCCCTCGGTTGTAGTACGCATTCGCGTCCTTGGGATCTCGCCGTATCGCCTCCGATGCGGCGGCAATGGCAGCGTTCGATTCGGCCTTGGCACGATCGTTGGCCATGGCCGGGCAAGCGAAGGCAAGAAGCGCAAGGCAATGGAATAATTTGCGAAGCATGAGGATGCCCATTCGCCATATCGGCACTGAAGGCAGAATTCTAAACGACGCAAATCTATCGAAACAATAGACTGGGCTGTGTGATCGAAATCACAGCAATCTACAGACGCAATGCGCCGGCTAGATCCCAAGGGGACAATCTCAACGGAACAGGCCTCTCCCGATCCCCGGCAAGCCAAATGAGATCGCCGCCCCGCGGCGATCGATTCCATCCAAGACCATTCCGCTCAGGTGAGCGGTCGGGTCAAGCGCGGCTCGCCATCGCAGCAGCTTCCGCGGCGGCGCGCTGCATGCTGGTCGACATCTCGTTCGTCACCGTGCTCTGCTCTTCGATCGCGGCGGCGGTCGAGGTCACGTACTCGCTGACATTGTTGATCGCCTGCTTGATCGCA
>JAEYTQ010000692.1 GCA_023433965.1 Pseudomonadota bacterium
TCGCCCGCAACGTTTTCGGCTGCGCCCTGCTCGGCTGGACGGTCCGGACGCCTGAGCAGCGGACTCGGGCCGCGCAATATGCGGATCAGATGATCTTCGAGGGGTTCGTGCCGTAGGGTTAGCGCTCGGGTCCCGCTCAGCGGCGCACCACTTCATGCTGCGCCGCTTTCGGGGCACGAGACCTGATGTTCCCGCCCCTTGAAGTCGCTTCTGCAATGCACGATCTTGGGCGCAATGGCATCATCCGACATTACGCTCGAGGCTGTACCGTCGCTTGGCGAAATCTCGCCGGAGGATTGGGACGCCTGCGCCAATCCCGGCGGCAAGTGCGAGGGGCATCGTGCGGGAACCTCATCTGCCCCTCCAGGCGATTCCCTCGGCCTCTCAAGACCTGCCTATAACCCGTTCGTCTCTCACGCCTTTCTCTCCGCCGCCGAGAAATCAGGTTCGGCGACGATCCGGACCGGCTGGGGGCCGCGGCACCTCGTGGCCAAGCTCGGCGGCCGCGTCGCGGGCGTGGTGCCCTGCTATCTGAAATCGCATTCGCAAGGCGAATACGTCTTCGATCGCGGCTGGGCCGACGCCTATGAGCGCGCCGGCGGACGCTATTATCCGAAGCTCCAGGTCTCGGTCCCCTTCACCCCGGCGACGGGTCCGCGGCTGCTGGTCCGCGACGGCGTCGATCGTGAACGCATCATGGACGCGTTGGCGAGCGGCCTCATCGCGCTGTGCGGCGTCAGCAAGGCCTCCTCCGTCCATGTCACCTTCGCGCGGGAGGCGGAATGGAAGCTGCTCGCCCAGCATGGCTTCCTCCAGCGCACCGACCAGCAGTTCCACTGGCACAATGACGGTTTTGCGAGCTTCGACGATTTCCTCAGCACGCTGAATTCGCGCCACCGCAAATCGATCAAGCGCGAGCGGCGCGATGCGCTAGCCGCCGGCATCACCATCCACTGGCTGACCGGGAAAGACATCACCGAGGACGCCTGGGATGCCTTCTTCGACTTCTACATGGAGACCGGCTCGCGCAAATGGGGCCGGCCCTACCTGACGCGCGAATTCTTCTCGCTGGTCGGCGAGACCATGAGCGAGGATGTGCTGCTGGTGATGGCCCGCCGCAACAATCGCTGGATCGCGGGCGCGATCAATTTCATCGGCTCGGACACGCTATTCGGCCGCAACTGGGGCGCCGTCGAGCACCATCCGTTCCTGCATTTCGAGGTCTGCTACTACCAGGCGATCGACTTCGCCATCAAACGGGGCCTCAGGCATGTCGAGGCCGGCGCGCAGGGCGAGCACAAGATCGCGCGCGGCTACCTGCCGCGCACCACGCATTCTGCCCATTTCATCGCCGACCCCGGCCTGCGCCGCGCCATCGACGATTACCTCAAGCGCGAACGCGCCTATGTCGCGGAAGCCGGCCGGGAGCTCGCCGAGCTTGGCCCGTTCCGCAAGGGCATCGATGAGGCGCCTTGACGCCTCGCAATTGCTGATGACAGTAAGCGCATAATCCCGGGAGCTGCCATGACCGCCTACGACACCAACAACATCTTCGCAAAGATCCTGCGCGGCGAGCTGCCCTGCCACAAGGTGTACGAGGACGCGCACGTCTTCGCCTTCCTCGACATCATGCCGCGCGTGCCCGGCCACACGCTGGTGATCCCGAAGGCCGCTGCCCGCAACATCCTCGACATCGCGCCTGACGATTACGCCCATGTCGCCCGCGGCGCGCACAAGATCGCTGCCGCCGCGATGAAGGCGTTCAACGCAGATGGCATCACCGTGCAGCAGTTCAACGAGCCTGCTGGCGGACAGGTGGTGTTTCATCTGCACATGCACGTGATGCCGCGCCACGACGGCGTCGCCATGCTGCCGCCGGCGAGCCGCAAGGAAGACGACAAGGTGCTGCAAGAGAATGCGGCCAAGCTGATCGCGGCGTTGAAGGGGTAGCTCTATCGATTCGTCACTCCGTCTCGAAATCACCCGTCTGCGGCGCGGCCAGTGGCGTGAACTCGCAGCGGTCGGGCTTGAGATCGATCAGCGGCGTGTTGTCGAGGCAGTCGAGGCCGCGCACCAGGATCGCATTGCCCTCGATCCCGACCAGCTTCACGATCGAGGTGCCGATCGGATTGGGCCGCACCGGCGAGCGCAGCGAAAACGTGCCGCGGGTCTTCTCGTTGTTCTTCGGGCTCTGCAGGATGATGTCGCGGCGCGACTTGTCGAGCCAGTACAGGACCTCGAGATTGCTGTAGAAATCGACGCCCTTGATCGCGGGCACGAACGGCTCGAATATCTCGAGCCGGCAGATCGGGCCATCCTGACGTCCCTGCCGAGGCGTCTCCAGCCGCGACGTCCAGGGCGTGCGGATCCGGCCAATGAAGACGAGACCGGCATCTTGCGCCGGCGGCAGCTCGATGGCGACCTCGCCCTCGCGGAGCTCCTGTTCGCGAACCATATGTCCTGTTCCTTGGCTGTTCGCCGGCGGTTTTAGCCCAACCACCATTTGCCGGCCAGCATGAAGACTTCGCCCGTGACAACGCCCGCGAAGATCGAGCGGCGGGTCAGCAGGAAGACGGCGAGCCCGGCAGCGACCGCACCGTAGCGCAGGACGTCGGGCACGCTCGCCAGCGCGCCCGGCGGCTGGACCACGATCTGCGCGATGACGCCGGCGAGGATCGCCGTTGCGACCGCCCTCACCCAGACCAGCAGCTCGGAACCCTCATCGATACCGCCGCCGAACCACAGGCCCAGCATCCGCCAGATCTGGTTGGGAACGACACCGGCGACGAACAGCACGGCCAGCGCATGCCAGTCCCCGATCGCTTGCGCAAAGCTCATGCGCGCGCCTCCCGCCACCAATGCACGCCATAGGCAATTGTGCCCGCCAGGACCCCGCTGACGAGGATATCGAGGCCCGAGTTCATCTTCGCCGCCAGCGGATAGAGCAATATGCCGAGCACGAGCGCGACCACGTCGGCAATCTCGCGGCTGTTGCGCGCTGTCGAGAACAGGAAGGACAGCGGCGTCAGCAGCAGGATCGCGGCACCCAGGGTCTGCGTCAGGTTGGCGGCGAGGAAATAGCCCACCGCATTGGCACAGAGGCACACCGAGACCAGGCCACAGCCGAGCCCGTGGACGAAGGCGATGCGCCGCTCGCGCGGCACCAGCGGCAGGAAGCGGTGGCATTCGACCCACAATGTCACCGCAGTGAGATGCGCGGCGAAGATCAGCTCTCGCCGCTTCGTCGTCGGCGTGCGCATCAGCGGCAGCACCGAGACGACCATCGGGAACAGGCGGATCGCGCTCACCGTCACCGCGATCGCCGATTGGACGATGGTGGCGCCCGAACCTAGCGTGGTGATCAGGATGATCTGAGCAGGTCCTGCCCAGACGAACAGCGTCGAACAGAGCGTCCAGAGCAGGCTGAAATGGGTGTCATGGGCCAGCGCCCCGATGCCGAGATACGTCACGAACAGCACGATCGTGAGGATCGTCTGCGTGATCGAACGCAGACCCCAGGCAAACGCACGCCAGGGACTTTGCCATTGCGGTGAATCGAGCGGAGGGAGCGCCACGGAAGCGTTGACCTTGCAGATGGTGGCTGCATAACGGGCAAAGCGGCGCCTCGCGTCAAGGAACCGCGCGGCGGAGCTGGCATGCGCGA
>JAEYTQ010000800.1 GCA_023433965.1 Pseudomonadota bacterium
GGCCGGGCTCGCGCTCTCGACGGAAGCGCACTGGAACCAGACCGAAGAGGACTGGCGCATCTTCCTGCGCGACGGAATCGTGTTCGGCATCCGCGACGGCGCGCGACTGGTCGCGACCGCGGCGCTACTGCCCTATTCCGGCAACAACGCCTGGATCAGTATGGTGCTGGTGTCAGGCACGCACCGCCGCCGCGGTCTTGCGACACGCCTCGTCGATGCCTGCCTGGAGATGGCGCGCAAGAACGGCCTGACGAGCTGGCTCGATGCGACGCCCGCCGGCGCCGCCGTTTACGGGCCGCTCGGGTTCACGGCAACCCTGGAATTGCGCCGGCTGAAGCTGACAAATCCCGCGCCGTCGTCCGGCCCGGCACCGGCAGCCGCAACGATCGAGGCGCTTTGTGCGCGTGACCTTCGGGGGACCGGCCTCGACCGAACGGCCCTGCTCGCCGCCTTCGCACAGCGCGCCGGGTCGCGCATCGTCGCGGCTGACGGCGCCATCGCCCTGGTCCGCGACGGCAGAACAGCGCGGCATGTCGGCCCCCTTTTCGCTGACGACGCTGCCAAAGCGCTGGCGCTGGTCGACGCCACCGCGCGGTCCGAGAGCCGTCCCCTCCTGCTCGACGCCATCGCATCGCAAGACGCGTTCCTGAGCGGATTGCTTGCAGCCGGCTGGACCATCGAGCGGCCGTTCCAGCGCATGCGGCTCGGCTCGGCCGACCTCATCACGGAAGAAATGCCATTCGCCGTCGCCGGCCCCGAATTCGGATAGGACATCATGCACCACAGCCAGATCAACAGCGAGGTCCGCAAGCTGATCGCCGAGGGCACCGTGCTGCCGGCGCATCCCCTCGCCCTCACCGCCGAGCGCCAGCTCGACAAGACGCATCAGCGCGCGCTGACGCGCTACTACATCGACGCCGGCTCGGGCGGCCTCGCCGTCGGTGTGCACACCACCCAGTTCGCGATCCGCGACGTCGGCCTCTACCGCCTCGTCCTGGAGCTTGCCGCGGAGACCGCCGCGAACTGGACCAAGCGTCCGCTGGCGATGGTCGCAGGCCTTGCCGGTCCAACCAAGCAGGCAACCACTGAAGCCCGCACCGCGCGCGACATTGGATATCACGCCGGCCTGCTCAGCCTCGCGGCAATGAGGAGCGCCTCGGAGGACGAGATCATCGCGCATTGCACGGCGACGGCCGCCGAGATTCCGCTGATCGGCTTCTATCTCCAGCCGGCCGTCGGCGGCGTCGTGCTGTCGAGCCGGTTCTGGCAGCGCTTCGCCTCCATCGACAATGTCATCGCGATCAAGATCGCGCCGTTCAACCGCTATCGCACACTGGACGTGCTGCGCGGCGTCGCAGCCGCAGGCGCGCTCGACCGCGTCGCGCTCTACACCGGCAATGACGACCACATCCTGCTCGACCTGATGCTGCCGTTCGATCTCCGCGACAACGGCGTGACGACCCGCACCTATTTCAAGGGCGGCCTGCTCGGCCATTGGTCGGTATGGACCGCGAGCGCGATCAAGCAGTTCGAGCGCTGCAAGGCGGCGCGGCACAGGGACAGCGTGCCCGCCGACCTCTTGGCGCTCGATGCCCGCGTCACCGATTGCAACAGTGCATTCTTCGACGTCGCCAACAATTTTCACGGCTGCATCGCGGGCTGCCACGAAGTGCTGCGCCGCCAGGGTCTTATGAAGGGCCTGTGGTGCCTCGATCCGGGCGAGGGTCTCAGCCCCGGTCAGAAAGAAGAGATTGATCGCATCACGCGCGAGCATGCCGATTTGAGCGACGATGCCTTCGTCGCCGCAAACCTGAACAAATGGCTGGCATGAGCCGCGCCCCCTTCATCACACTGCAAGGCGTCCGCAAGGTGTATCGCAGCGGCGGCGCCGAGTTTCTCGCGGTATCCGACGTCACCATGGACGTGCAGGAGGGCGAACTCGTTTCGCTGGTCGGACCCTCCGGCTGCGGCAAGACGACGGTGATGAAGATACTGGCCGGCCTGCACAGCGCCGACGGCGGCACCGTGAAAATCGGCAATGCAAGGAGCCCGTTCGATCCGACCCGCGACGTCGGCATGGTGTTCCAGCAGGCGCTGCTGCTGAAATGGCGGACCATCCTCGACAACGTGCTCCTGCCGGCCGAGATCGTTGGCCTGCCGATGAAGGCCGCGCGGGAGCGGGCGCGCGATCTGCTCAATCTGGTCGGACTTGCCGGCTATGAGCAGAAATATCCGCAACAGCTGTCCGGCGGCATGCAGCAACGCACAGCGATCGCGCGCGCCTTCGTCCACGATCCGAAGCTGATCCTGATGGACGAGCCGTTCGGCGCGCTGGACGCCCTGACGCGCGAGCAGATGAATCTGGAGATGCTGCGGATCTGGCGCGAGAGCGGCAAGACGATCATCTTCGTCACGCACTCGATCCAGGAAGCCGTGTTCCTGTCCTCGCATTGCGCGGTGCTGACCGCAGGACCTGCGAAGATGGCCGACTATTTCCCGATCGACCTGCCCTTCCCGCGCGACCTGCCGCTGAAGACCACGGACGCGTTCGGTGCCTATGCAAGGCGCATCTACGCCAAGCTGGGGTTGGGCGCGGCGTAGGTCGCCGCCCCGCTGTCATTCCGGGGCGCGGCAAAGTCGCGAGCTACGATGCGCAATTGCGCATCTGAGAATCTATCCGGCAGCAACAAGCGAGGTGAGATGGATTCCCGGCTCGCGCCAAGAGGCGCGCCCCAGAATGACGGGGCGCGGCCTAACGACCGCGCCCGCTTCTTCGTCAGCTCTTGTTGCGAGTCTTGCTCAGCAAATAGTTGTCGTAGAAGTTCTCCGCGATCTGCGTATAGAACAGCACCTCTTTCATATAAGCGTCGTGGCTGTCCTTGGTGCGCTTGAACAGGCCGCTCTTGGCGGCGAGCTCGTTCAGATGGTCCTGGGTCGCGTTGTAGCAGGCCTCCAGCACCGGTTGCGGGAAGGCCTTCAGCTCCGCGCCGCCGCCGATCAGCCGCTTCAGCGCCGCCGGATTCACGCTGTCGTACTTCTCCAGCATCCAGGCGCCGGCCGCCGCACCCGCCTGGTTGACGATCGCCTGATACTGCTTGGGCAGCGACGCCCATTTCTCGTCGTTGACGATCATGTGCAGCATGGCGCCGCCCTCCCACCAGCCGGGGAAGTAGTAGTATTTGGCGACCTTGTAGAAGCCGAGCTTCTCGTCGTCATAGGGGCCGACGAACTCGACCGCGTCGATCGTGCCCTTCTCCAGCGCCGGGTAGATGTCGCCGCCGGCGATCTGCTGCGGCACCACGCCGAGCCTTGCCAGAACATGGCCGCCCATGCCCGCGATGCGAAATTTGAGACCCTTGAGATCGTCGACCGTCTTGATCTCCTTGCGGAACCAGCCGCCCATCTGGGTGCCGGAATTGCCGCAGAGAATCGCATGCGCCTTGAACGGCTTGAGCGCTTCGTTGGTGAGCTCGGCGCCGCCGCCGAAGTGCCACCACGATTCCTGGTGGCGATGGTTCATGCCGAAGGGCGCGCCGGTGGCGTAGGCGAGCGCGGGCTCCTTGCCGATGTAGAAATAGAGCGGGGTCTGCGCCATCTCGACCGATGCGGTGC
>JAEYTQ010000759.1 GCA_023433965.1 Pseudomonadota bacterium
GGAGACCGCTGCACCAAGATCACCTGCCGCAAGGGCTACATCCTGAACGACGAGAACGAGTGCGAGAAAACGGGGCCCTCGCCTGCGGCGAAGAACAAGCCGGAGCCGCCGCAGCGCGAAGCACGACCCTCTTCGTCCTCAGCGACCGCGCGCGCCGATGCGGCTTTCTCCAGCGGTAACTACCAGAAATGCATGGGCCCTATCACGGGATGCTATACAAGAGCCCTGCAGAAGATGGATCCGGAAAGAGCCAGGGCTTGGTGCAGCCGGCGGCCGACGTGCTGAGCGACCGGGGCACCACGAGCGACTCGCGCTCTTCCTGAATCAAGTCTCGAACGCAGTTTGACAGGCACTCAAATCAAGGAACCGGAGATGTCGAGGATTATCGCAGTTGTCGTAGCCATGACGTTTCCGCTGGTGCTGGCGGGCGAGGCGAGGTCTCAGATGCACAGTCCAGCAGCCAAAATGAGCTCCGACAACGGACAATGTCCCACCGGAAGCTGCGCCAAGGACGGAACGGCCTACGCGAAGCACCGCAAATATTGTTCGCCGGCCAATTGTCTGAACAACCGTTTCAACAAGAAGCAGACACAGAAATAGAATTCGAGCGGTTCGCCCGAAGCGCCTTCAGGTCGGTCCGCAAGGGGTGCGTTGACCTCGACACACTCCGAGGGGGCTACTCGTCGTCGTCTTCGTCCTCGTCCTCGTCCTCATCCTCGTCGTCCTCTTCCTCGTCTTCCTCCACTTGCACGAGCGCGGCGAGCGGCAGCGTCTCGCGGAACAGGTCGCCTTCCATGCCCATCCAGATGCACAGCACCTCGTTCCCCTTCACCTCCGCAACGGTCAGCGGCTGGCCGCCGGATTTCAGCATCACGACATCACCGGCTTTCAGTTCCATGGATTGTCCTTCGCGTTTGATCGAGCCGCACGAGGCTAACAATTCGTCACGACACCCGAACAACGGGCGATCCCGCAGTGCGGTGCGGGCGCGGCAGGCCGTTGCGCTGCATGATCGGGCCGGCTGTTTTCATATCCTAGCATTCATTCGGCGCATTGTTGAGTCAAACTCGACGGCGTTCGCTGCGTTGACCCTGCGCACGGCGCGATGCCGGCCGGTCACGAGTGCCAGACGCGGAGATAGGCCATGTCCAAACAGCACGAGACGCCTGCGGAGCGGCAGAAGCGTGAACTCGACGAGGAACTGGAGCGGCAATTGCAGCAGACGTTCCCGGCCAGCGACCCGCCAAAGATCACGCGGACTCCGATCGAGCCAGCTTCGGAAAAATAGGCCGCCGGCGCCGCCGAACGAAGACGCCGCTAATTCCGCAACCGTTCTGGCGCAACCGAAGGCACGCCTCACGGCGCGGGCGTGGCCGCATGCGTCCGTGCGGGCTCGGCGGGAGGAACGACCAGAACGTCGACGTTCAACGAGCGCAGCACTTCTTCCGTCACGCTCCCGATCAGCGCGCGAAGCAATCCGGATCGGCTGTGCGTGCCCATCACGAGCAAGTCGGGCAGCTTCTCCTGGACAGCACGGCTTATGGCCTGCATCGGTTCGCCCTCGTCGATCCGAAGCGACCATCGTCGCGTGCCGAACCCGTGGGTCACGAGAAAGCTGGTCAGCTCCTCCATTGCCCTGTGACGCTCGCCGTCGACGTAGCCGCCGATGACGTCCGCGCTCGCACCGGCGCTGACCAATCGCGTCCTGGCCACTGGCGAGAAGGCGTGAAGAAGCGTTGCTCCCTCCTCTTCCAGAAGGCCGGTGGACAGGCCGACGCGAATGGCTTCAGCGGACATTTCCGACAGGTCGACCGGCACCAGCACCCGTTCATAGCGCCGCTGGGCCTCGTTGTTCACCATCAGCACGGGGTATTTTCCCCCGCGAATGACACGCTCGATGGTGGTGCCCGTGAAGATGTCGCGCAGAAACTGCTTGCGATGGGCTCCCATCACGATGAGATCCGCACCGGTTGCTGCGGCGGCGCGCAATATCCCGTCGAAGGGATGGCCCCGGACCACGGTCGGATGGCAGCGTGCCTCATGCAGCTCGGGCATGGACCCGATCTGCTCCACCAGCACCCGCTCGGCCTCCCGCTCCTCCATGCGCACCAGATCGTCAGGCAGGTCGTCGTCGACGACGTGAACGAGATGCAGCTCGGCACGGTGGGCGCGAGCCAGAAGGCCGGCCTGCCGCAGGGCGCGATGGGAACGCGTGGAGAAATCCGTCGCAGCGACGATGATCATGTCGGGACCCTCTATAGGCCAACCAGGCCGAGTCGCTTCGGCCCGTGGCGATTGATGACTTCAAGGCCGGCTCATGACGCGGCAACGCGCGGGCGCGCCGCGAGATGCGGAGCGCGGTAGCGTGTCACGGTCATGACCGTAGACGCGGTGGCGCGAGGTGCAAAGCACCTTGCAGCGTCACGTTCTTGGATGGTGCGGGATCGGCGGCGGACGGCGGGCGAATGCCGCACGGGATCCGTCGAGGTCGCAGGTCCGGAGGAACAGGATCCACGAGGTCAAGACGAGCAGTGCCAAAAAGACAGACATGAAGAACTCCCGGCTGGTCGGAATCGTCGAGTGGACGCGCCCGGGCGACGGAGAATCGCCCGGGGTCACTGGCCGATTTGCAGCCGGTTCTCCTGAATTCTGTCTGGTCGCACGTTAGTCATCACATCCTGTGTCTGGGATGCGCCGGCGTCCGAGCGGCATCCACATGTCAGGCCGTCAGCGAAACGCCGACGGTCAGATCGCAGGCTGAAAAGCCGCGGCAAACGCCCACGGCTCGAAATCTTGCCTACGCTAAACTTAGGCATGCGCCGCGCCAGATCAA
>JAEYTQ010000815.1 GCA_023433965.1 Pseudomonadota bacterium
CTTCAAGCGCTTCGAGCCAGGTGGCGACGTGCCGCACGTCGTCGCCGCCCTGCGATTTCGGCAGCACGATGCCGTCGGGGCTGCCCGGCATCACCGCGGCGAGATCGGCCAGCGTCATGCCGGTGTCGAGCGCATTGACGCGGACATAGAGCTGATGCGGGCCAGGGCGGCCCTTCAGCATCTGAAGCGTCAGGGTGCGCGCCTCCGCCTTCTTCTCGGCAACGACGGAATCCTCGAGATCGATGATCAGCGCGTCGGCCCCGCCTTCGCTCGCCTTCTCGAATTTGCGCGGGGAATCGCCCGGCACGAACAGCATCGAACGCATCAGACCGGCCTCTTGTGCATCATCGCCATGCGGCGGCATTTGCCGACGATCTCGTCGTTCTGGTTCAAGGCATGGTGCTCGAACTCGACGATGCCGGCCCTGGGCCGCGATTTGGAGTCGCGCACCGAAAGCACCTTCGTCGTCGCCCGCAACGTGTCGCCGTGGAAGACCGGCTTCGGAAACGTCACGTCGGTCATGCCGAGATTGGCGACGGTTGTGCCCATGGTCGTATCATAGACCGTCATGCCGATCATGATCCCGAGGGTGTAAAGGCTGTTGAAAATGCGCTGGCCGAACTCGGTCTTCTCGGCGAAATGCGCGTCGATGTGCAGCGGCTGCGGATTGAGCGTCAGCAGACTGAACATGGTGTTGTCCATCTCCGTGACGGTCCGGGTCAGCGGATGCCTGAACTCCTGACCCACGGAGAACTCCTCGAAGTAAAGTCCGGCCATCGCGGTTTCCTCCTGACGAAATAACGGCGCGCTCGCAGTCTGGCGCCGCATGACCCTATGCATGGTAGACACAGTTCGCGAACAAATTCACGTATCTGCCCACCATTTTTCGAGCTAAGAACGCGGGCGAGAGTACGTTCGGTCCGCAGCAAGCGGCAACGGCTTTGCGTGGAGAACGCGAAGGGAGGGAGATGGCGCGGTCGCAGCTCCCGAGGAGGAGATCAAGACCATGGATTTCGCGCTCACAGAGCAGCAGGAAGCCATCCGCGACGCGATCGCCAAGATCTGCGAGGGCTTTCCCGACGCTTACTGGCTGAAGAAGGACCACGACGGCGGCTTCCCGCACGACTTTCACAAGGCGCTGGCGGACGCGGGTTGGCTCGGCATCTGCGTACCCGAGGAATATGGCGGCTCCGGGCTCGGCATCACGGAAGCCGCGGTGATGATGCGCACCATCGCCGAATCCGGCGCCGGAATGTCCGGCGCCTCGGCGGTGCATATCAACGTGTTCGGGCTCAATCCGGTGGTGGTGTTCGGCACCGAGGAGCAGCGCAGGCGCATGCTGCCGCCGATGGTCCAGGGCCGCGAGAAGGCGTGCTTCGCTGTCACCGAGCCGAACACCGGCCTCAACACCACCCAGCTCAAGACGCGCGCGGTCGCCAAGAACGACCGCTACATCGTCAACGGCCAGAAGGTGTGGATCTCGACCGCGCAGGTCGCGCACAAGATCCTGCTGCTGGCCCGCACCACGCCGCTGGAGGAGGTGCGCTCACCGACCCACGGCCTTAGCCTGTTCTACACCGATTTCGACCGCAAAAGGATCAAGGTCCACGAGATCGAGAAGATGGGTCGCAAGATCGTCGATTCCAACGAGCTCTTCTTCGAGGACTTTGAAATTCCGATGGAGGATCGCATCGGCGAGGAAGGCAAGGGCTTCGAGTACATTCTCGAAGGGATGAACCCGGAGCGCATCCTGATCGCGGCGGAGGCCGTCGGGCTGGGCAAGCTCGCGCTGTCGCGCGCCACCGAATACGCCAAGACCCGAATCGTGTTCAACCGCCCGATCGGCAAGAACCAGGGCATCCAGCATCCGCTCGCGGTGAACTGGGTGGAGCTGGAGGCGGCTTGGCTGATGGTGATGTCGGCGGCTTGGCAGTACGACAAGGGCATGCCGTGCGGCGCCGCGGCCAATGCCGCGAAATACCTGGCGGGCGAAGCGGGCTTCTCGGCCTGCGAGCAGGCGGTGATGACCCATGGCGGCTTTGGCTATGCCAAGGAATTTCACGTCGAGCGCTACCTGCGCGAAGTCATGATCCCGCGCATCGCGCCGGTCAGCCCGCAGCTCGCGCTGAGCTTCATCGCGGAAAAGGTGCTGGGGCTCGCGAAGTCGTACTAAACGCGCCTTGCGGCGCAAGCCGTCTATTCCGCGGCGATCCGCTCCATCGCCATGGCGCGAAGCCTGGCGCGCTGGATCTTGACGCCGTTGGCGCTGTCGGTGACCGGGAAGGCGTCAACGACATAGATCCGCGCCGGCACCTTGTAGCCGGCGAGCCGCTCGCGCAGATGGGTGGTCAGCACGTCCTGTCGCGGCGGTTCTCCGGCCGGGATCACGAAGGCGACGCAGCGCGCCTGGCCCTTGAGATCGACCGCGACGACCTGGGCGTCGGCGACGCCGGCACAGGATTTCAGCTCGTCCTCGATCTCCCCGGGCGCGACCAGGAAGCCGCCGAGACGCATCGCGTCGCCCGCGCGGGTCTCGTAGACGAAGGACCCGTCGCCGCGCAGCCGGCCGATGTCGCCGGTGCGGAAGAAGCCGTCCGCGGTGATCGCATCGCGCGTCGCATCCGGATTGTTGAAATAGCCGAGGAAGCGCGAGGGCGCGCTGATCTCGATCTCGCCGGACACGCCGCTGGGGGCAAGCTCGCCGGTCTCGGCATCGCGCACGCGGACTTTGGCGTCAGGCGACATCGGCCAGCCGCCGCCCTCGATGCGATCGGCGAAGGCATCGTCCGGACGGGCGATCGAGAACAGCGCCTGCACCTCGCTCGAGCCGTAGAGGCCGAACAGCTTCATGCCGCGCGCCTCGGCCGCTGTCGCCAGCTCGCGCCAGCCGGGCTGGAACGCGGCGAAGCCGCAGAGTTCGAGATGCGGAAACGGACGTGGCGCATCGGCGAGGGCGAGAATGCGCCGGAACATCTCGTCGGAGCCGAAGGAATGCGTAATCGCCTGCGCGCCGAGAATCTTCAGCGCCGGCGCAGCCTCGAAGGCGTCGAGCACATGGACGGTTGCGCCGGCCGCGACGAAGCCGAGCAGGCTCGTCATGCCGAACGTGCCGCAGAACGGCAGCATGGCCAGCAGCGCGTGGCGCTGCGGATCGAGCTGGAGCGCGTGGGCGACGGAGACGGCATGCGTCGCCAGCGTCCGCTGCGAATGCGCAACGAGCTTCGGCCCCTTGGTCGTGCCCGACGTGGTGTAGAGCAGCACGGGCAGGTCGATATCGTCGAGAGCCGGCCGGGCCGGTGGATACGGCCGCTCAAAGGCATCGAACCGCACGCAGGGCCAGTGTGCCGGGATCGTATCGGCGCCGACCACCGCGAGCCTTTGCAGCGCCGGCACCTCGTCCTTGGTAATGCCGGCGAGGATGTCGGCAAAGTCGATCGCGCGGAATGCCGCCTCGACGACCATGAGCTTCGCGCCGGACAGCTTGAGCAGATGCGCAACCTCCGCGCTGCGGTAGCGCGTGTTGACGGCGGCGACCACCGCGCCGAGATGGGCGGCGGCGAACAGCAGCGTCAGCCATTCGATCCGGTTGACCAGCCAGACCGCGACGACGTCGCCCTTGCCGATGCCTTGCGCGGCCAGCCAGGCGGCGGTCTGGTCGACTTGTGCGGAGAAGGCCGCGCGAGAGACGGCCGTG
>JAEYTQ010000807.1 GCA_023433965.1 Pseudomonadota bacterium
GCAGGAGGGAGGCGACGACGGCCGGCGCAATCGTCACGGGCACCGGCGGCGGGCCGGGCGGTCCCGGCGGCGCGAGGAAGGTCAGGAACCAGCGCGCGATCGCGGCATCGAGGATCGAGACCGCGGCGAGCAGCATCAGGCGCTTGTGAATCTCGGGCCTGCGCGTGTTGATGATCGCCAGTGCGAAGACGACTGCGAAGAACGCGATGCCGCTCATCGGCACGATCGAGAAGCCGATGCCGGCATCCTTCTGCCCGAGCGCGGCGGAATGCTGCATCACGTGCACGGAAGCAAGGAAGCCGAAAATCGTCATCGCGGTCGCGAGCGACACGCCGGCGATGCCGAGCGAGCGGTGATTGACTACGCGGCCGGACGCCGCGAGCCAGCTCTGGAGCACGAAATAGAGCGACCAGGTGAAGAACAACAGTCCGTGAAAGTGGATCACGGGGCTTGCGGACAAGGTCCGCTGGGCGAGCGGCACCCAATAGGTCGGCGCAAAGCCGAGAAACGCGATGGCCGCGCAGGCCAGGGCCATATGCAGATAAAAATATCGTGCAGGCGCCGCATCCCGCGCGCGTACACGACGGTCGTCGATCAGGGTCGTCATCAGGAGTGAGTCTGGGAAGGCGAGGTCTGGTTCAATGCTGGCCATCACCCCTCCGCCGTCGTGCTGGATCTGCATGCCGCTTCGCTGCGGGTGCGACAAAAAGGGCCAGCGCCAAGTCCGGCTCCAGCGTCCAGGACGGCTCGAAGGCGATCAGCGCGCCGTCGATGGCGAGAAAGGTGGGGGAGGGAACCTTGATCCGCTGCGCCAGCGCCGATAAGCCAATCGCGCCGAGCAGCAGCGCGATGATCCGCTCGAATGTCGACACGATGATTCCCGAAGCCGGTTTGAGCGGCGCCACAAGCTAGCACCAATCCGGCCGTATGCTGGATCGTACGGCTCCGATGCAAGAGCTCGAGGCAAAGACCGCAACACAGGACTTTCGACTGCAAACGAGCATGCGTTTTCTCATCCCCTTGTTCGGCGCCGGGCTGCTCTATGCCCTCTTGCTCGCGCCTGCCGATGCCGCGACCGGCGGCGAGCCGGTAGCGGTGGTGCAGGTCGATCTGGAGTCTTGCCTCGCGGCGGCTGCGGCCGACGACGTGGACAAAGCGGCTACGGCGTGCGCCGCCGTGATCGACAATGAGAAGACGGCGAAGGCGGACCTGGTCAAGGCGCTGATCGCGCGCGGCGCGCTCCATGCACGGCATGACCAGATCGATCACGCCATCGCCGACGACAGCCGTGCGCTTTTGCTCGATCCGGGCCTTGTCGATATCTTCAACGCGCGCGGCGAGCTCTGGCTGAGGAAGGGCGACAAGCCAAGGGCGGTGCAGGATTTCGGTGCGGCGCTCAGGATAGATCCCAACCACGCGCAGGCCAGGGCCAATCACAAGGCGATGGCGCGCGAGCTCGAACGGATCGGCGCGCAGATGGCGCTCGCCGGCAAGCCGAGCTTCAGTTGTGCGCGAGCGCGTCGCGCGGTGGAACGGGCGATCTGCGCCAACCGCGAGCTCGCCGACCTCGATCGCGAAGTCTTTGCAGCGAATGCGCGCGTGATCGGTGAGGCGCGCAATGCGGCCGAGGCCAAGGCGCTCCAGCGCGAGCAAGACGAGTTCGTCGCGCGCCGCAACGCCAATTTCGGCCGGCCGGGATACGACCTGAAGAAGGCGATGCAGGAACGCTTGCGGCGACTGAACGGCGTCGACAGGTATTGAGTCCTTCGTCACCCTCCGCAAGCGGGGCGAGGGCGTGCGCCCTCTGACGGCGGGCGCCCGGTTTGAACCCATTCATTGCCGGCTGCGACAATGTGGAGAACCCGACGTCACGGAGCCCTATATCATGTGCGGCACCCGAGCCTCCGCGCAAGCGCTTTCGCCTGCCAGAATCTCTCTTCGCGCCTTTCTCCTCGGCGCGGCGATGAGCGTTGCCTCCATCGCTCCGGCCGTTGCCGGAGCTGATTGCGTGCTGGGCAGCAAGGCTGCTCCGGCAGAACTGATCTCCGCGTGCAGCGCCATCATCGACCAGACGGCCAACCCGGTATCGGAGCGCTCCCTGGCGCTGGTCGCTCGCGCCGAAGCCAATGCCCGGACCTCCGGGGGCCAATCGCAAGCGCTGCGCGATCTCGACCGCGCCATCGCGCTCGACGGCAGGAATGCCAAGGCTTGGCGCGTGCGCGGCGACCTCCTGCGCGAAGCCGGCGGCGACCTCAATCGTGCGGCGGCGGATCTGACCAAGGCGATCGAGCTCGATCCGCAGGATGCGGAAGCTTACCAGCTGCGCGGCGTCGTCTACACCAACCAGCGTCGCTTCGACCGCGCCATTGCAGATTACGACCAGGCTATCAAGCTGAAGGCGGATTTCGCCCAGGCCTGGTCCGACCGCGGCGCGACCTTCTATCTGCGCGGCGACCACGTCAAGGCCGTGGCCGACCTCAGCGAGGCGCTGCGCCTCGCCCCGGACCGGCCGCGCAGTTACGCCAACCGCGGTGCCGCCTACAAGAAGCTCGGCGAGCTCGACAAGGCGATCGCAGACGACACCGAGGCGATCCGGCTCGATCCGAAGGTGCCGGAGTATTTCGACAATCGCGGTCTCACCTATGCCGCCATGAAGGAGTACGACAAGGCGATCGCCGATTACGACCAGGCGATCCGCCTCGAGCAGCGGGTCAACTTCCTGACCAACCGCGGCGACTCCTACCAGATCAAGGGCGAACTCGGTGCAGCGCTGTCGGATTACAATGACGCGCTTAAGCTCGATCCGAACTTCGCCAAGACCTACAACAACCGCGCCGTGCTCTACAAGAAGATGGGCGAGCGCAAGAAGGCGCTGGCCGACTACGAGGCGACGTTGCGGCTCGATCCCGCCAATGAAAACGCGCTCAACGGCCGCCGCGCGATGATGACCGAAATCGCAAAGTTCGGCGGCGAGCCGGCCCGTGTGCTGAATGCCGCTCCGAGCGATCCGTCGTTCGATTGTGCCACCGCCAAGCGCGAAGTCGAGAAGGTGATCTGCGCCGATCCGCAGCTCGGCGTGCTCGATCGCCAGATCGCCGAGGCCTACGAGCGTGTGTTGAAATCCGCGGGCAAGCGGTTCGCGAACGGCCTGCGCAAGTCCCAGCGCGATTTCCTCCTCACGCGCGATGCGAGTTTCCGCCGTCCCGGTTACGATCTGAAGAAGGTCATGCGGGATCGCTTGCAGAAGCTGAACGCGATGGAAAGCTGAGCGCGCGCCTCGTCCATCGGGACGCCCGCCTCCGGCGGGTGTCTCGAAGCATGGCCGCAGGCGATATCGCTCCCCATCGGTGATGGCCCCGCCCCGCAAGCGGGGAGAGTCGGAAGGACCCGTCCTTTTCGGCTTGAACCGCGGCCCGTTCCCGCGAAAATAGGCCGACAAGAAGGCTGGCAATTGATCCTGGTCATGGCGGGGCGCCGGTCCTGCCACAAGGGTCGGCGCAGGCGAATAAAG
>JAEYTQ010000816.1 GCA_023433965.1 Pseudomonadota bacterium
GCGAGCTTCTCCAGCGTGGTCGGCGCGTGGGTCGCGATGTCGGTGACGGCTTCGTCGCGCAGCACCCGGCCGCGCGGCACGTCGCGGCTCTGCGCCTCCTGCTCGCGCCAGGCCGCGACTTCCATCAGCACCGCGAGATCCTTCGGCTTACGCACCCGCGTTTTCAGTCGCTCCCAGGCCCGCTCGGGGTGGAAATCATAGGTGCGGGGGGAGGTGAGGACCTCCATCTCGATCGAGACCCATTCGCTGCGGCGGCGCTTTCTGAGGTCGGCGTCGAGCGCTGCGAACACGTCGCGCAAATGGGTGACGTCGGAGACCGCGTAATGCATCTGCTCCTTGGACAGCGGCCGCCGCGACCAGTCGGTGAAGCGGTGCGTCTTGTCCGGGCGGTGTCCGGTGACCTTCTCGACCAGCGCGTCGTAGGCGATGCTGTCGCCGTAGCCGAGCACCATCGCGGCAACCTGGGTGTCGAACACCGGATGCGGGATGATGCCCGCCTGGTGCCAGACGATCTCGATGTCCTGACGGGCGGCGTGAAACACCTTCAGCACGCCCTCGTTGCCCATCAGCTCGAAGAACGGCTTGAGGTCGATCCCCTCGGCCAGGGTGTCGATGACTACGGCTTCCTCGGGGCTGGCCATCTGCACCACGCACAGCAGCGGGTAATAGGTGGTCTCGCGCAGGAACTCGGTATCGACGGTAATGACGGGATGCTTGGCCAACCGGCTGCAGGCAGCCGCTAGGTCAGCGGTGGTGGTAATCAAATCCATGAACGGCCCATGACACTTGTATCAGCCGTTCTGCCGAAAGTGCTGTGATGTCAAGGGGCTCGATGCGAATTCGAGCCTTGCATCCGGCGCGGAATCGCGTTTTCCGACGAAATTCCTATTCGTAGCGGACCCGCTGCGAGGATTTTCGCGCGCAGGGCAGCGCCACCACGAGGACGCACATGGCGACCAGAGCCAGTCCCAGGAACTCGATAACCAACAAATCCACGGCGAAACCTCCAGACACGTCGATAGATTTGTCGGGGGTCCGTTGAGGGTTTGTTAATTCTCATGGTTACCGGCGGCGGGCCGGGCCGAATGGTGGACGAGGGATTAATGGGGCTCGCATTCGGCGCCCCGCATGGCAGGGCGCCGACATTCGTTTGCGCGATGACCGGCCGTGCCTTACGGCAGCTTCAGCGACGTCTCCGCGTTGTACGGCTTCAGCGTCTCGTCCGCTGCCTTCTGGGCGGCGGCCAGAGCTTCCTTCGGCTGCTTCTTGCCGTTGAGGACCAGCATGACCTCGTCCTCGAGCGTCTTGCGCACGGGCACGGTCTTGTAGGTCGCAAACCGCGGCTTGGCGACGTCGAGCTGCTCGACGGCGGTCTTGGCGTCCGGGTTCTTGTTCAGGAATTCGACCATCTCGGGCGTCTTGTAGGCGGCCATGTTGGGCGCGAAATAGCCGGTGGCGCGGCTCCACCAGCCGCTCTTCTCCGGCGAGGTCATCCACTTGATCAGCGTCCACGCCGCCTTTTGCTTGTCGGCTTCGAGCCCGGCCGGCATGATCAGCGAGGCGCCGCCGATCGGCACCGCGTTGCGGACGTTGCGCGGGATGAAGGCGACCTTGTAGTTGAACTTGGCGTTGTCGCGCACGTAAGTGAGCGAGCCGGTCGACAGCATCATCATCGCGGCGTTGCCCGAGATGAAGGAGGTGCTGACGGCAGGGCCGGGCGTCGCGCCGGGCGTGTGGACCTTGTGCTTGTAAATGAGGTCGTTCCACCAGGTCAGCGCACCCAGCATCGAGGGCGTATCGTAATAGACCTCGCCGCCGAACTCCTCGTTGTAGTAGCGCCCGCCATTGCTCATGGTGAGCGTTTCCATCATCCAGCCGCAATAATCATAGGCGCAGGGGATCGCGATGCCCCATTGGGTCACCTTGTCGCCCTCGC
Source organism: Pseudomonadota bacterium (assembly GCA_023433965.1). GTDB lineage: Bacteria > Pseudomonadota > Alphaproteobacteria > Rhizobiales > Xanthobacteraceae > Bradyrhizobium. Next base: position 1,937 of record JAEYTQ010000816.1, read on the forward strand.
GCTTGGTCAGCTTCTTGGCCCAGTCGGTGAGTTCGGCCCAGGTCTGCGGCGGCTTGCTCGGATCGAGGCCGGCTTCCTTGGCCTTGTCGGCGTTGATGTAGAGCAGCGGCGTCGAATTGTGGAACGGCACGCCGTAGACCGAGCGGTTGATCGCCGCGTTGCCGTGCAGCGCCGGGAAGAACTGACCGAGGAACTTCTCCTTGGTGCTGCCATCGGAGGCGATCAGGCCGTCGAGATTGGTGAGCTCGTTCTCGATCTGCATGTCGAGCAGGAAGTTCGCCGACATGATCACCGCGGCAGGCGGCTTGCCGGCCTTGATCGCGGCACGCGTCTTGATCAGCGTATCGTCATAGGAGCCGGTGTAGACCGCTGTCGCCTTGATGTTCGGGTGACCTTCGTTGAACTCCTTGATCAAGGTGCCCATGTCGCGGGCGAGCTTGCCGTCGACGGGAACGGGAAAGAACAGGTCGATCTCGGTAGGACCTTCGGCCTTCACCGGGACGGCGAGGGCGCCTGCCATGGTGCCTATCACGGCAAGGCCGAGCATGAGCCTGCGGGAAAACAGCATCGGAAAATCTCCTATTTGATGCCTGAGGTGACGAAAGAGCTGATGAAGCGCTTCTGGAAGATCAGGAAGGTGACGAGCAGCGGGCCGATCACCATCAGCGTGCCGGCGGCGATGGTGCCCCAGGCCTGCGTGCCTTCGGCGGTCTTGGTGAAGACGGAGAGGCCGACCGTGAGCGGCCGCTTGTCGGGCGAATTGATCACCATCAGCGGCCACAGAAAGTCGTTCCAGTGGCTGGTCACGGAGATGATGGCGAAGGCCGAGAAGCTCGGCATCGACAGCGGCACGTAGATGTGGCGGATGCGCTGGAGCAGGCTGGCGCCGTCGATCAGGGCGGCGTCCTCCAGCTCGGTCGGAATCGCCTCGAAGGCCTGGCGCATCAGGAAGGTGCCGAAGGCGGAGGCGAAGAACGGCATCATCACGCCGGTGAGCGTGTCGTAGAGTCCGAGCTGCGCCACCAGCGACAGGTTCGGTACGATCAGGAGCACCGGCACCAGCATCAGCTGCATCAGAAAAAGATAGAAGATCGGCGTCTTGCCGGCGAAGGAGAGGCGCGCGAAGGCAAAGCCTGACAGCGTGATCGTGACGAATTGCACCAGCAGGATGCCGGCGCAGATGATCGTGGTGTTGAGCGTGTAGCGCGGGAAATCGCCGATCTCCCAGGCATCCCTGACATTGTCGAGCGTCGGCTTCAAGCTCGGCATCAGCTCTGCCATGGCGTTGATGCCGTCCGAAGGCGGGCGCAGCGTCGCCACCACCATCCACAGGAGGGGGATGAGCCAGACCATCGCGAGCAGCACGGTCAGCAGGAAGCCGAGCTTCGGCGTGATCTCGTTGCGCGTGGCGAGCGGGGCGTCCCTGTAGAGGGCGTCGATCAGCCTCATCGCCCGCCCTCGCGGCTCGCCAGGGTGCGGAAGGAGAGCGCTGTGAGGCCCATCAGCGCGGCCAGCGTCAGCAGCGTCGCCGCCGAGGCCTTGCCGATATCATAGTGCTCGACGGCCTGCTGGTAGATGTAGAACAGCACGAGGTTGGTCGAATTCGACGGTCCGCCCTGGGTCATGACGAAGACGTGATCGACCTGCGTCACCGCGTTGAGCGTGGCGATCACGATGACGAACAGGAAGGTGGGCTTGAGCTCCGGCAGGATGATGTGACGCAAGCGCCGATACGGCCCCGCGCCGTCGAGATGCGCGGCCTCCATCACGTCCTCGGGCACGGCCTGGAGGCCGGCGAGGAAGAACAGCATGTAGTAGCCGGCGTTCTTCCAGATCGTGATCACCATGATCGCGTAAAGCGCGACGTCGGGATCGCCGAGCCAGTTCGGCAATACCGGAAGCAGGCGGCCGATGTAGTAGTCGAGCAGGCCGACATTGGGCAGGAAGATGAACATGAACAGCGCGGAGGCCGCGACCATCGGGATCAGCACGGGGAGGAACAGCGCGGCGCGCAGAGCGCTGGTCACGGCATGGGTGCGTGCCAGCGCCAGCGCAAACAGCAGCGCGAGCGCGATGCTCGGCACCGTCGTGCCGACGGCGTAGATCAAATTGTTGACCACCGCGCCGGTGAAGGCGGGGTCGGCCAGCACCGCGCTGATATTGTCGAGCCCGACGAAGCGGACGGGCGCCTTCGGCGTCGCGCGCTGATACAGCGCATCGATGAGCACGCGGCCCATCGCGCCGTAGGTAAACAGCGCGAGGAAGACCAGCGAGGGCAGCAGCAGCAGATAGGCGGGCAGCGAGGCTTTGAAGCCGCCGGTGAAGCGCTTCAGGACCTGCCAACGCGGTGCCGCCGACGTCGCGACCGGGAGAGCCGCGGGTTCAGCGAGGCTCATCTCACCGCGCCACGAAATTGAGCGCGTAGTCGCGGCCGTCGACGCCCGCGGGCGGCTCGAACGGGAAGCGCAGGCTGGTGTCGAGGAAGTCGTGGCTGTGCACGACGAGATTGTCGTCGTCGATCAGCACGACGCCGTAGGCCGGCGGCTCGTGGCTGGCGAGGTGCGGTGCGCCTGCATCGAGTTCGAACCAGACCTGGTGGTTGGTGCCGCGCAGCGTCGAGAACGGGATCTTGCCGAAGCTGCCGAAGATCGGCCGGTGCACGTGGCCGAAGAAGAGATGACGGATGCGGGAGCGATAAGGCGCGATCACCTCGGCGAATTCCGCGCTCTGCTTCAGCCCGATGTCGTCCATCGCGTGGACGCCGACCGGGAACGGCGGGTGGTGCATGAACATGACGAATGGCTGTTCGGCGGGCGCGGCGGCGAGCGTGCTCGCCAGCCAGCCGAGGCGCCTTGCGCACATCTCGCCGGCGTGGCTGGTCTCGTCCAGCGTGTCCAGGAAGACGAACAGACCGTGCTTGGTGGTGCGGGTGCCCTGCACGAAGCCGTTGGCATCGCGCGGCGCGGCCTTCAAGCT
>JAEYTQ010000029.1 GCA_023433965.1 Pseudomonadota bacterium
CCGGCGGAGAGCTGGTGCGCCACCGCGCCGCCGAGGATAAAGCCGCGCGCTTCCATCCCGGCGACCTTGTCGATCTTGTTGCCGGCCCAGGGATTGACGAGTTCGTCGACGGCGCGGCGGAACGCTCGCGCGTCCGCGAGCAGTGTCGTGATGTCCCGAAACATGATCCCGGGCTTGGGATAGTCGGGAATGGTGCGGACGCTCGCCTTGATGTCGTGGTCAAAGGTCATTCGGCTCTCATCTCCGTTGTCATTCCGGGGCGATGCGTCAGCATCGAACCCGGAAGCTCGAGATTCCGGGTCTGGTGCTGGCGCCCCATCCCGGAATGACGAGGTGAAATATTCTGCATCAATTTGCCCCAGCATCCAGCCGGAACGCGTTTTCGACAATACGTAGTCCGACCTCGTTACCGAGCGACATCAGCGATTCCGGATGGAATTGCACGCCGGCGACCGGCAGGGTCTTGTGCTCCAGCGCCATGGCGACGCCGTCCTCGGTGCTGGCGGTAACGGACAGCACCTCCGGCATGCTGTCGCGCTCGACATAGAGCGAGTGATAGCGGCCGATGACGATCTCGTTCGGCAGGTTGCGCATCAGGCGGCCGCCCCGTACCTGCACCCGCGAGGGCCGGCCGTGGGCGGGATGGGTGAGCTGGCCGAGCTCGCCGCCGAAATACTCCCCGATCGCCTGCACGCCAAGGCAGACGCCGAACACCGGCAGCTTTTTCTCCAGCGCCGCATCGATGGTCTTCTTGATCCCAAAATCCTCAGGGCGCCCGGGGCCCGGCGACAGCACCAGCAAATCCCACCTCTTCCGCTCCAGCATGTCGAGCGCATGCACATAGCGGACCACGGTCACATTGGCGCCGACCTGCCGGAAATAATCGGCGAGCATGTGCACGAAACTGTCGTCGTGGTCGATCAGCAGCACCTGCTTGCCCGAGCCGGTGGCATCGGGTGCGAAGGTCGAGAGCGGCTTCGGCGGATCGCCGCGCAGCGCCTGGAACAGCGCGGCAGCCTTGACTTGGCATTCGCGGTCTTCCGCGGCCGGATCTGAATCGAACAGGCAGGTGGCGCCCACGCGCACCTCGGCGAGGCCGTCCTTCATGCGGATGGTGCGGATGGTGAGGCCGGTGTTGATGCTGCCGTCGAAATTCACCGCGCCGATCGCACCCGCATACCAGCGCCGCGGCGAACGCTCGTGATCCTCGACGAACTGCATCGCCCACAGCTTCGGCGCGCCGGTCACGGTGACGGCCCAGGCGTGGGTGAGGAAGGCATCCAGCGCGTCGAAGCCGGGGCGCAGCATGCCTTCGACGTGGTCGACGGTGTGAAACAGCTTCGAATAGGTCTCGATCTGACGGCGCGCCAGGACCTTGATCGTGCCGGGCACGCAGACGCGCGCCTTGTCGTTGCGGTCGACGTCGGTGCACATGTTGAGCTCGAACTCGTCCTTCTCCGAGTTCAGGAGCTGGCGAATCTGCTCGGCATCACCGATCGCATCCCTGCCGCGCGCGATCGTGCCCGAGATCGGGCAGGTCTCGACGCGGCGGCCGTCCGAGCGCACGAACATTTCCGGCGAAGCCGAGACGAGAAACTCGCCCGCGCCGAGATTCATCAGCGCGCCATAGGGCGACGGGTTGATGACGCAGAGGCGCTGGAACACTTCGGCCGGCGAGCGATCGCAGGGCTCGGCGAAGAGCTGGCCGGGCACGGCCTCGAACAGATCGCCCCGGGCGAACGCAGCGCGCGCGGTCTCGACGGTGGCCTGGTATTCGCCGGGGGCGTGATCGGCAAAACCCTGGCGCGGCGTGTTAAGATAGGGGCTGTCGGCGGTCTCGCGCGGCAGGCCTTCGGTAGACCTGCCCTTCCAGGCGAAGTCGTAAGACAGCACGACGCCGCGGCCGGTGGCGCGGTCGTAGGCGAGCAGGCGATCGGGCACGTAGAGCACGATGTCGCGCTGGTCGGCCTCGCGCGGGCGCTTCTGCACGAGATCCTCGATCTGGAAGACGAGGTCGTAGGCGAACGCACCGAACAGGCCGAGCAGCCCATCGTCATTGGCGGAGAAGGCGGCAATGATGTCGCGCACCAGCGACATCACGCTGGCGCGCCGGGTGCGCTGGTCCTCCTCGACCGGGGCGTCGCCCCGGATGATGTGACCGGCAAGGCGGCTCGCCGTCCTCTCGGAGATCACGACGCAAGGCTCGCGGAGGACATCGCCGAGGAAGGCGATCAGCACCTCTCCGCGCGCATTCAGCGCCTCCAGCGTGAAATCGACGCCCACGGTTTCGAGCTTGAGCGGGGGATCGGAGAAGCCGAGGTCGAAGCTCTCGTAGCGACCCGGCACGGTCGTGCCCGAGGACAGCACCACGCCGCGGCGGCGGTCGAGCAGGCTGACGAGATCGTCGAGCCTGTTGGCGCCCCCGGTGAACTGCTCGGCCACGCGCGTGATCGCCAGACCCGCGCGGGTCACATAGTTGCTTCGAGCCGGGAGGGCAAAGACGGTCCTGTTCATGTGATCCTCTTGGGGTCCTCTTACGAGACTTGCCGAGGGAACGCCACACAGGACAAACGAGAAGGCCGCCGCACTGCGTTGGCGACCTCAGACGATTTGGGAAGGAAAATCGCACCGGCCACCTCGTCAGGAGGTGCGCCACCAAAGACGGGCTGGGCGGACGGCGGTGCTCATGGGCGGATACTCACCATGGCACGGGAACGGCGTCAAGGGTGGCACCGGTGCCGTAGCCCGGATGGAGCGCAGCGCAATCCGGGAGTCGTGCCGAGACGAGACGGCCCCGGATTACGCTTCGCTCATCCGGGCAACAGGCTGCGACGATTACCCCAGATGCTTCTTGAAAAACTCCGTCGCCCGGCCCCAGGCGAGTTCGGCGGCTTCGCGGTCGTGCACGGCCTGGCGCTGCTCGTTGACGAAGGCGTGCTCGGCGTCATAGCGGAACA
>JAEYTQ010000046.1 GCA_023433965.1 Pseudomonadota bacterium
GCCAGCTTGGCGTCGCCTTCCGCGAGGCCGGCGGCGTGGCCGCGCCGATAGGCATCGTCCAGGAGATTGGCCGGCGGAGCTTCCGTCGCGGCTGCCTGAGGTGGCGGAGCCTGAAGCTGCGGCTGCGACTGTGTTTGAGGTTGGGGCTCGCGCCTGGCTTCCTTCGGCCTGGTCAGCACGTCCTGGATTTTCGACGGTGGGGGCGGCGGCGACTTGACCCGTCCATTCGCGTCGAACTGAGTCAGAAGTTTTCCGATTGCCGCGTTCATGCCGCCTCCTCGCGTCGCATCCAGTCCTTAAGGATCGCAGCCGCCTGCATCTGATCGAGCCGGACGATCTGCTCCAGCCGCTTCTGCGGCGTTCGCTGCATCTTGCCTTCGAGGTCTTCGACGAGGTTGAGCTCGGTTTCCTCGCCGTCGGGCAACGCAAGGGCTGCCGCAGCCTCGAGCTGGGCGGCTTCCGCCGCCTCGACCTGCTCCTGCTGCGCGCGATGGGTCAGAATTCCGTTGACCGCGGGCCGAAGCCCGAACCAGACCAGCATCGATGCAACGGCCAGAATCGTCACTGCGTTGATGACGCTGCCGAGCTGCTTGTTGATCATCTCGACGAAGCTGATCGGCGGCACCGGCGCCAGCTCACGCGAGCCCTCGATGAAGTCCACCGCCGTCACCTGGATCTGATCGCCGCGCGTCTTGTCCAGTCCGCCCGCGGTCGCCGCCAGCTGACTGATCTCGGCGAGCTTGCTGTCGACGATGGCCTGGTTGCTCTTGTCGCCGAGATCGGCGACCAGTCGCGCGCGGTTGACCAGGACGGCGATGAAGAGCTTCTTGACCAAATAGCCGTCGCTCACCGTCGTGGTGGTCTTGGACGAGACCTCGAAATTGGTGACGTCCTCGCGGCGCGTCTTGTCCTCGCTGGAGTTCTTGCCGCCCCCCGCATTCACCTGCTGGTCGGGAAGGTTCTGCTGCACCGTGGTCGGTGTCGACCGGTCGGCATTCTGCGAGGACTCCTTCTCGCGCACGGCCCGCACCGACCGTTCGGCCCGGTTCTCGGGATCATAGACCGTCTCGTTGATCTGCCGTTTGTCCGTGGACAGCTGCGGAGCGACGCTCACCTCGAAATTGTCGAGGCCGAGATACGGCGTCAGCGCCTTGCGTATGTTCTCCTGCACCATGCCACTGACCGTCTTCTGCAGGCTCGCCATCTTGGTCGGCGCGGCGCTGGCCTCGTCCTCCTCGGCGAGCAGCATCGAGCCGTCGGCATCGAGCACCGTCACCTTGTCGCGGCTCATGCCGGGGATGGCGGCCGCGACGAGATGCCGGATCGACTGCGCCGTGCGCGCCTCGATTGCCCCATCGGTGCGCAGCACGACCGAGGCCGAGGGCGGCTGCTGCGTCGCACGAAACGAGCCGCGCACCGGCAGCACGATATGCACCCGCGCCGCCTTCACGCCCTTCATCAACTGGACCGTGCGGGCGATCTCGCCTTCGAGCGCGCGCAGCTTGGTGACCTCCTGCATGAACGAGGTCAGGCCGAGCGAGCCGATCTTGTCGAACAGCTCGTAGCCGGAATTGGCGCTGGCCGGCAGCCCCTTCTCGGCGAGAAGCATCCGCGCCTGCATGGTTTGACTCGGCCGCACTGACACCGCATCGCCGCCCGAATTGACGTCGAAGGCGATGTTCTGCTCGCGGAGCGCCGCGCCGATGCGCGTCACGTCTTCGCGCGTGAGGCCGGTATAGAGCGTTTCGAACTCGGGGCGGCTGAGATAGTAGGCGCCGCCGACGACGGTGACGAGCACGGCGAAGCCGATCAGTCCCAACGCCATCAGGCGTCGCGGCCCAAGCTCCAGCAGATTGTTGAGCAGTTGCTGTACCTGCGCACGACTGAGCATATGACCTCGTACCAATGCGAACGGTGAGGACACTCAGCTGCCAACCTTGCCTGAGGGTTGCGCGGGGACACGATCGTGTCGGTTCGCCGGCATGGCGTTGCAATTTTGCAAGGGGCTAGAACTGACGCGATCGATTCCGGCGCGCGCGGATGCCCGGGCGCATCACGATGCGATCGGGGCGGCGTCCCAAGAGCTCTGGCGTCGGGGTCGGTTTCCGGCACGTCCCGTGCCGTGGCGCCCGCCTGTCACGGCGAGGACCGTGCCCCTGGTGGGAGCACGGTCGTTTTCGAAAGCGCCGCTTAGCCGCGGAACAGCGACAGGATGCTCTGGCTGTTCTGGTTGGCGATCGAGAGCGCCTGAACGCCGAGCTGCTGCTGGGTCTGCAGAGCCTGAAGGCGGGTCGATTCCGCGTTCATGTCGGCATCGACGAGCTGACCGACACCGCGATCCACGGAGTCCATCAAGGTCTTGACGAATTCCGTGTTGGTCGCGATGCGGTTCTTGACGGCACCGAGATTGGCGGCAGCCGAGGCCACCGTGTTGATCGCGGTGGTGACCTGCGCGATGTAGCCGTCGAGCGTGGTCTGGTCAGCCGCCGAATCGGTCAGCGCGGAGATGTTGATCGTGTCGACCGAAGCACCACCGCTCACCGTATCCAGGATTCCGCTCGTGGTCGCGGTGTAGAGCGAATAGTCGGCGGTCGTCACCGTGATGGAGCCGATGGTCGGCGTGCCGCCGACGCGCGAGTACGACGACACCAGGTTGAAGGTCGCCGGCGTGGTGGCGGTCGTGCTCAGCCAGTTGACGCCGTTGAAGGTCGCCGAATTGGCCTTCAGCTTCATGTCCTGCTGGATCTGGGTGATGTCGGCCTGGATCTTGGTGCGGTCGATACCCGCGGTCTTGGCTTCGACCAGCAGCGCCTGGAGCTTGGTCAGGCCCGATTCCTTGTCGCCGATCACCGAGGTCAGAGCGGTGTACTCGGTGTCGACGGTCGCGGCCGACAGGCCAAGCGAGTCGGAGACGGCGGACAGCGCGGCGTTGTCGGAGCGCATCGACGTCGCGATCGACCAGTAGGCGGCGTTGTCC
>JAEYTQ010000190.1 GCA_023433965.1 Pseudomonadota bacterium
GCGAAATGCAGATCACTTCGCCGCCGGCGGTCGGCCGCGGTGTCGTCGTCGTCGGCTCCGCGATCGGCGACAATCGCCGCGTCGAGGCGCCGAGCGGCATGGTGCGCGCGTTCGACGCGCGCAGCGGCGAGCCGCGCTGGACCTTCGAGCCGCTCGAGCGCGACGGCATCGAAGCCGGGCACGCCAATGTCTGGGCGCCGATGTCGGTCGATGAGGTCCGCGGCCTCGTCTTCCTGCCGACCTCCTCGCCCTCGCCGGATTTCTGGGGCGGCAAGCGGCCGGGCAACAACGAGCACGCCAATTCGGTGGTCGCATTGCGCATCGCGACCGGCGAGCTCGTCTGGGCCTTCCAGACGGTGCACCACGATGTCTGGGACTACGATCTGGCCGCGCAGCCGACGCTTACGCGTATCGACACCGGGGAGGGACAGCGCGATGTCGTGATCCAGCCGACCAAGCAGGGCTTCGTCTTCGTGCTCGACCGCGACACCGGCAAGCCGGTCTGGCCGGTCGAGGAACGCGCGGTGCCGCAGGGCGGCGCGGAAGGCGAGGTGCTGTCGCCGACGCAGCCGTTCCCGACGCATGTGCCGGCACTGACGCCGCAGACGATCTCGCCCGACGATGCGCTCTCGCTGTGGCCGGGCCCCGGCCGTTCGTCATGCGAACGTCGATTCGCCGAGGCGCGCAACGAGGGTCTGTACACGCCGCCCTCGGTGCAGGGCACGCTGCTATTTCCATTCACCGGCGGCGGCGTAAACTGGGGCAGCGCGGCGTTCGACCCGGTGAACCAGATCCTTTATGCCAACACCAGCCGCGCCGCTCATCTGATCAAGCTGATCGCGCGCCCCGAGGCGGCCGGGTTCAATCCGCCGCCCGGACACGATTTCGGTCAGCAGCGTGGCGCGCCCTTCGCGATGTCGCGCGCGGTGGTGATGTCGCCGCTCGGTCTGCTCTGCAACAAGCCGCCCTGGGGCGAGATGGTCGCGGTCGACCTCAGGGCCGGAAAAATCCTCTGGCGGTCGACCGTCGGCACCACCGAAGATCTGGCGCCGCTCGGCATGCCGCTGCCCTGGGGCGCGCCGCTCGTCAATGGCGTCGCGGTCACGGCCGGCGGCCTCGTCTTCACCGGCGCGATGGACGCCTATTTGCGTGCGTTCGAGGCGCACAGCGGCAAGGAGCTGTGGCAGGGCCGGTTGCCGGCACCCGGCGTCGCCAATCCCATGACCTATCTCTGGAAGGGCGAGCAATATGTCGCGATCGGTGCTGGCGGCCATTCCGACGCCGGCACCTCGATCGGCGACAGCGTCGTTGCGTTCCGCCTGGCGCGGCCGGGCGAGGCGCCGTCGTTCTGGTCGCGCACGATCGATCGGCCGGGCGGACGATTCGTTGCGGGGTCATCATTGGTCGCGCTCGCGATCGTCACGCTCGTGATCGCGGGTCTGCGTTGGCGCCGCCGTCGTCGCATCGGGCCATCATGATCGCGTTGTGCATGTGATGCGAACGCGCGTTCACATCGTGCGTGCTACTGTACGAAAGCGAGACCGACGCGTTTGTCGCTGCGCCAGACTGTGCGACAATGCCGTACGAAATGATCGCGCGCGATCGAGAGCGTGAACGATTGCGGCAGCGTCACGGGGGTATCGAGGTCGATCGCCGCGCCGCCCGCAGACATGTTCCGCACCGTGCAAGGAATGCCGCCGATTGCAAAGGTGATCGTACCACCCTTGAAAACACGGTGACGTTGCGTTGCGCGCTTCTCGATCATCCGCATTGGTCCAATTGATGACCGTGGAGTAGAGCATGGAGATTACGTTCAAATAAACTCAATACTGGTGCTGTTTGCACATCGATTCAGACTTTGTTCACGACGTTGGAGCGGAGCGCCGCTCCGCGGCCTTTCCCAAGCAGCCTTCGATTTACGGCGTCACGCGCCGATGGAGATACTGATGAAGACGTCGCTTTCGCTTCTGTTCGCCGCGGCGTTCTCGCTGTCATCGATGCCCGCTTACGCCGTCAAATGGGACCTCTCGACCATGAGCTGCAAACAGTTCCTCGACAGCGGCGAAGACAACATCGCGGTGGTGCTGACCTGGATGGCTGGTACAAGGGCGACGAGGACAACGCGATCATCGACACCGAGGTCTTCATCGAGAACGCCAAAGAGGTTCGGTGCCTATTGCGGAAAGAATCCGACCGTCAGCGTCGTTACTGCGGCCGACGAAATTCTCGGCAAGTAACATCGCTGCTGCAACGGGCGCGAAAAGCGTTCGTGTTCCTGTCCCTGCCTGAAATGCGTCGTAGAGCCGCGTCGAGCTTTGCGCTCGCCGCGGCTCTCTTTTTCAGCCCGCGTTCATCCCGGCAGCATCGCGAAGGCGCTCGACACCATCGCGACCGGCTTGCCGTCGGCGGCCGAGAGCAGCGTGACGCGGCCGAAGCTCATGGTGCGTCCGAGCCGCACCACGCGCGCGTCCGCCAGCACGTCCATTGAGGCCGCCGCGCGCATGAAATGCGTGGTCTGGTCGACCGTCGTCATGGGACGGTAGCCGCGATTGGCGGCGAGGATCGCAATCACCATGGCGGTGTCGGCGAGCGCCATCAGGGCTTGGCCGCAGACCACGCCGCCGTTCCGGCACAGCCGTTCCGAGAACGGCATGCGCAGGACCGCGCCCGGCTGCCAGTCCGCGACGTCCGCCGGCGGGGCATGCTCGATGCGCTCGACCGCGAGGTTGAGATCCTGGACCCAGGGCGCGAAGACCTCGCCGAGGATGCGCCGGGCGTCGGCGAGGCCGAACTCGGCTTCTGGCTGCGTTTGCATTGCTGTCGCACTCTCCTGTGTGGCCGGATGTTTCCGCCCTCATTGTGCGCGTATCGGCACGGCAAAGTCACCCGGTCTCGGGCCGGCCCGCCTCGGCTTGAAAATGCCTGACTTGGCCCGGTATGATGTCCCTGCTCGGGTGCGGGTGGATGATGTTGCGTCGGTGTGTCCTCGTCTCTTGCTTGGTCGCGCTCGGTTTTGCGCTGAGCGGGTGCACCAAATGTGGCCCGATCTGGGATGCGCCAAAATCGTGCAGATCGGACCGGCTCTAGCCGCCTGGCTTTGCGATCGGGCGGGATGACTGGCGCGGGCGATTTGCGCCTCATGGATGATCTAAGGAGTGGACGATGAAGCTTTTCCGTTT
>JAEYTQ010000207.1 GCA_023433965.1 Pseudomonadota bacterium
GGTTATTTGAGTTCATTCCGTGATTTGCCGTGATCCCGGGCGCGGCGGAAGTTTACGAATGGGTAAGATAAGAGATGAGAGCTGATCTTGCGGCGATCTACGGCGAGGAACGTCTGCCCCGCTACACGAGCTATCCGACTGCACCGCATTTCTCGGCCGCGATCGGTCCTGACACCTATGCCCGCTGGCTGGCGGAGCTGCCGGTGAGCGCCAGCGCGTCGCTTTATCTGCACGTGCCGTTCTGCCGCGAGATGTGCTGGTACTGCGGCTGCCACACCCAGATCGTCCGACGCGACGAGCTCATTGCCGGTTACCAGCGCACGCTGCGCAGCGAGATCGCTTTGGTCGCCGAAACCATCGGCCGCCGCATCAAGGTCGAGCACATCCATTTCGGCGGCGGCACGCCGACGATCATGGCGCCCGAGGCCTTCGCCGAACTGATGGCGACGATGCGCCAGAAGTTCTTCGTACTGCCTTCGGCCGAAATCGCAGTCGAGATCGACCCCCGCACATTGACCGCCGACATGGTCGAGGCGATGCGGCTGTCCGGCGTCAATCGTGCGAGCCTCGGCGTGCAGAGCTTCGATCCCGTGGTGCAGCGGGCGATCAACCGCGTGCAGAGCTACGAGCAGACGGCCTCGGTGGTCGACATGCTCCGCCGCGCCGGGATCGAGGGCATCAATTTCGATCTGATCTACGGGTTGCCGCACCAGACCGTCGCCTCGTGCCTGGACACCGTGCGGCGCAGCCTCGCGCTCGCGCCGAATCGCTTCTCGGTGTTCGGCTATGCTCATGTGCCCGATTTCAAGAAGCACCAGCGCATGATCAACGAGGCCGTGCTGCCCGACGGCCTTGCGCGCCACGACCAGGCCTGCGCGATCGCCAACGCGCTGAAGGAGGCCGGTTACGTGCAGATCGGGCTCGATCATTTCGCCCGGCCGGGCGACGCCATGGCGGTGGCCTTCGAGGAAGGGACGCTGCGGCGCAATTTTCAGGGCTACACCACCGACAAGAGCGAAACCCTGATCGGCTTCGGCGCGAGCGCGATCGGACATCTGCCGCAGGGTTATGTCCAGAACGACGTGCAGATCGGCGCCTATGCGCAGAGCGTCGCCGCGGGCCGTCTCCCGACCGCGAAGGGCTATGGGCTCACCGATGACGACCGGCTGCGCGCCGACATCATCGAACGCATCATGTGCGAGTTCAGTGCCGATCTCGGTGACATCTGCGCGCGGCACGGCGCCGAGGCCGGCGCGATGCTGCAATCGGCGGCGCGTCTGAAGCCGCTGATCTCCGACGGCGTCGTGAGGGTGGACGGCGATCGGCTCGCGGTCGCCAAGGATTCGCGCTTTTTGGTCCGCAGCGTGGCGGCGGCGTTCGACGCGCATCTGGATCCGGGCAAGCAGTTGCACAGCCGGGCGGTTTAGCCCTGTCGTTCCGGGGCTCGCACCGAGCGGCACGCCCCGGAATGACGACTCGAGGAACCGGCAACAGCTTGCGCTTCGACAAAGAAACCAGCACCCACGCCGCTATGCTCAATTCGGAACGGAGTTGTCCATGCCCTTCCGATCCGATGATCTGGTCGATGATATCATGCACACGGCGCCGCACACGATCAGCGTGTTCCTCGCCTTCCGGATGGCTTGTGTCGGCTGTCCGATCGCGACCTTCCACACGGTGGATGACGCCTGCCGCGAGCACGGTGTCGACCGCGACAAATTCCTCGCCGCACTGAGCGATCACGTGCCGGCGTGAGACGGTCTGGAGTTCGCGCGGATGCGTGCGAAGTCCCGGATGAGGGAGCGGCTTTCGCCGTAAGCGGAGGCGCCCCTCTCCCTTACTCGTGGAGGGTGGTATCGCCGCCGGCCCTCATGCCGCGCCGCTGTCGGCGCTCCGCTCGGCCAGCACGACGATCTTGTGCGGCTCGCGCAGGATGATGCGCTGACGGCCGCTTTCGACGAGGCCCTGGCTCTCCCAGCCGCTCAGGATGCGGCTCACGGTATGCAGCGTGGTGCCGGTCATTTGCGCGATGTCCTGGCGGCTGATCGGGAAGTCGATCTCGATGCCGTGGTCGAGCTTCTTGCCGGACTGCTTGGCGAGGCGCAGCAGCACGTGCGCGACGCGTTGCTCGACCTGCTGGGTCGACATTTCCAGGATGCGGGTGTGGCTCTCCTGCAGACGTGTGCCGACGGTCTGGAGCGTGTTGGCGGCCAGCGCCGGAAACCGCTCGACCAGGCGCGGCCAGGCCGAGGTCGGCCAGATCAGCACCACGCTGTCGTCGACCGCCAGCGCCGTCGCCGGATAACGCGTGGCTCCGATCGCCATCGCGAGCCCGAATGTCTCGCCGGGTGCGACATAACGCACCACAATCTGCTCGCCGGTCGGCGTGGTCTTGGCCGCGCGGACATGGCCGTGCAGCAGCAGGAAGAAGGACTGCGCGTCCGCGCCCTGCTCGAAGATCGCGCTGTTCCTGGGATAACGCGCCGAGCGGGCCTCGCGCAGGATCTCGTCCAGAGCTTCCGGCGTGACCCCGGCAAACAGCGGCAAATGCGCAACCAGCGATGTGTCGACCTTGGCCATTCTGCCTCCTTGGCAGGGAGTGTGATGGCACCTGCAATCGTCGGGTAGTTTGCGATAGCGCAAAACGCGACGGGGGGCCGGCGGTATTTTTCCGCAAACGACGGTCTGAATAATTGGAGTTCACCCATGGCTGGCGCCCGATCACGCAATTACGAGGGCTGGCCGCTGTTTGCGAACAGCTTTCGGCCGTTTTTCCTGCTCGCCGCGATTCAGGCGGGCCTCTCGATCCTGGCCTGGCTGCCGATATTCTATGGGGACCTGTCGGTGAGCTCCGCATTTGCGCCGCGCGACTGGCACATCCACGAGATGCTCTATGGCTTCCTCCCCGCCGTGATCACCGGCTTCCTGTTCACGGCCATCCCGAACTGGACGGGGCGGCTGCCGATCCAGGGGCCACCGCTGGGGGCGTTGCTGATGGTCTGGCTTGCCGGCCGGATCGCGGTGACGGTGTCCGCCGATCTCGGCTGGGCGGTCGCGCTCGTCGTCGATACGGCCTTCCTGAGCTTAATCGTCGCCGCCGCCACGCGCGAGATCATCGCAGGCGGCAACTGGCTCAACTTGCCCGTGGTGGGGCTGGTGCTGGTCCTGCTTGCCGGCAATGTCGCCTTTCATGTCGAAACCCATCTCCAGGGCACGGCCGATGTCAGCATCCGCGTCGGCATCAGCGTGGTCGTCCTGCTGATCGCGTTGATCGGCGGGCGCATCATTCCGAGCTTCACCCGGAACTGGCTGGTCAAGTTCAATCCCGGCCGCCTGCCCGTGCCGTTCGGGCGCTTCGACGGTGCCGTGATCGGATTGAGCGCGCTCGCGCTGATCGCCTGGATCGTGGCGCCGCTGACCATGATCACCGGCGTCGCGATGGCGGCGGCTGGCGTGCTGCACCTGGTTCGGCTTGCACGCTGGGCCGGCGATCGCACCACGCGCGAGCGGCTGCTGCTGATCCTGCATGTCGGTTATGTCTTCGTGCCGGTCGGCTTCATTCTGAATGCGCTGGCCGCCTTCGGCGAACTGCCGCCGAGCGCCGGTATCCACGCCTGGATGGCGGGTGCGGCCGGAACGATGACACTCGCGGTGATGACCCGCGCGAGCCTCGGCCATACCGGACAGGCGTTGACGGCGTCACCGGCCACCCAGGCGATCTATGCTGCCATCGTCGCCGGGGCTCTGGCCCGGGTCGCGGCCGTCCTGTTGCCCACCCATCACGACGTATTGTTGCACGTCGCCGCCTGCGGCTGGATCGTCGCCTTCCTCGGATTCGCCGTCGCGTTCGGTCCACTGCTCGCCGGCAGCCGGCGGCGGGCCCTCGCCACGATGGGCGTGCCCGTTCCGGCCCGCTGAGCTCAGGCCGCAGTCGCCGCGGGTGGCGCCGTCAGGGGACGTACGCCCCTGCGCCACGCGGTGATGGTGCAGCCGAAGCGGCTGCGAAACCAGCGCGCCATGGCGCTTTGCGCGGAAAAGCCAAGCTGCATCGCGATGTCGCCCAGCGGCCGGTCGGGATCCTCGATCAGCTGGACCACGAGATCGGCGCGTTGCGCGTCCAGGATCGCCGAGAAGCTGGTGCCCGCGACGGCGAGGTGGCGGTGGATGGTGCGCCGGGTGCAGGCGAGATGCTCGGCGACTCGCTCGACCGTGCAGTCGCCGCCGGCGAGCAGGATGCGGACGACCTCGTCGACCTTCTTCTCCCAGCTTGCCGGCCGAGTCTCGATGGCCTCGATGCGCTTGCGCAGATAGGTGGCGATCAGCGGATGGGCGCTCGGGATCCGACGCTCCATGTCGTGGACCGACAAGATGATCGCATCATCCTCGGCGTTGAACGTGACACGGCAGCCGTAGAATTCACGGTAGCGCTTGCGGTCCTTCGGCGGCGGATAATGCAGATGGACCTCCTGCGGCCGCCAGTCGTGACCGTACAGCGACTGGATGATGCGGTGGACGCTGCCGAGAGCCATGTCGATCGACTGGCGCGGCGCGATCGGTCGCCGGCCGCGCAAATGCAGCCTGACGGTCACGCTCTCCTTGCCGCGCGCAACATCGAGCCGCATGCCCTCGTGATGGACATGAATGAAGCGCGAGAACGCTTCGATCGCCTCGCCGACGGTCGCCTGTTCGCGCACGATCAGGCCGACCGCGCCGAAATTGGTGAGGCCGCCGCGCTCGGCGAGACGCAGGCCGAAATCCTCCGCGCCGGACGCCTCCGCCGACAATTCGAGCAGACGGCGCAGTCCGGCGACGGCAATGGGGGTGTCTGGCTTGTCGAGACAGGCCAGCGGCAGCCTGGCCTTGCGCATCATCTGTTTGGGGTCGAGCCCGACCGACCGGGCGACCTCCGGGTAGTAGCTCAAGCCTGCGCTGCGAATGAGGTCGGTCATGCGGACCGTTGCTGCCTGCCATTCCCGCAGGTGTCCCGAAATGTAAAGTTTCTGTCCCCATCCGTCAAATCCGGGAACCGGATGGCACATACATAAGGGAAACCGAAGCACCGGCGGGAATGCCGGGCGTATGACGGCGGGGCGCGACGGGCCTCCGGCCGTCTCGGGCCATTTGACCAAGACATTGCTGGATCGGGATCATGCCGGGGAACACGCTTTCCAAGGGTGAGGTATTCGTCATCGAGACTGACGCTGCCTCGCGCGAACAACTTTCCACCGCGCTCCAACAGAGCGCCTATGACGTGACCTGCTTTGCCGACGGAGCGTCCCTGCTCTCGGAAGCGAAGGCCCGGATGCCGGCCTGTGTGCTGCTGGAGATGCCGCCGGACCGCTCCACCCTCGACGTGCTCAGGCGGCTGCGCGAGGAAAACTGCATGGCGCCGGTGCTGGTGACTTCGGCGAACGGCAGCATCGCGATGGCGGTCGACGCCATCAGGAACGGCGCGGTCGACTTCATCGAAAAGCCCTTCCGCACCCACGACATCGTCGGCCGGATCGATGCCGCCATCGACGAATTCGCGCAGCCCGGTGTGAGCCGGCACCGCTGGCTGCCAGGCTGCGACCCCCTCACCGCACGCGAGGGCGACGTGCTCGAGCACCTCGCCGCCGGCCTGACCAATAAGGAGATCGCCCGGCGGATGCATCTGAGCGCGCGGACGGTCGAGGGCTACCGCGCGAGCATCCTGAGAAAGGCTGGCGCCAAGAACGTCACCGATCTGCTCCGCCGCATCTTCGGCCAGGGCTCGCCGACCCAGGCCTGAAACTGCCGGAGGAGGCGAAGCGTTCCGCGGCCATGGTGCCGCCGCGGCGCCGCCCCACGGAAAACCCAATCGAACCGGTTCCTTCCCTGCCGCGTCCAACCACGATGGCGAGGCATTCATCGCGCGTCGGCTGGCGGCGGCGCGATACCGGCAGGAGGGACTCTATGCGCATCACCGCGAAATATCTGGCAACCACCGGTCTGGTCCTGGTGACCACGGCCATCGCATCGCCGTCATGGGCGGCGGACGTCGGCGCCAATTCGACGATCGACACGGTCACCGTCTACCCCGACGGCGCCACCGTCACCCGTGTCATCTCGCTGGATCTCGCCTCCGGTGACTCGACACTGGTCGCCAAGGACTTTCCGCTCTCGCTTGATCCGTCGTCCCTCCGCGTCGAAGGCGAGGCGGGCGCCAAGCTCACCATCGGCACGATCGATGCGCGCCCGCCTAAGGCCGCGCCGCCGGTCAATCTGCCCGAACTCGACAAGCGTATCGAAGTGCTGAAGGACCAGCGCGCCGATCTGCAAGGCGCGATCGATTCGGCCGCAGCGCGGCGCAAGTTCGCGCAGCATTTCGCCGAGACCTCTCCTGCCGGCCTCGGCGACAAGGGCGAGGCGAGGCCGATCACCGAATGGCGTGCAGCCTTTGCGGCGGTCGGCGAGGAGATTGCGACTGCGGACACCGCCATCCGTGAAGCCACCCGGAAGCAGCGCGAGATCGACCGCCAGATCGCGCAATTGGAAGCCGAGCGCTCGGCCAAGCCGCCGAGCAAGCTGGAGGTGCGGATCGACGTCGCGTCAGCCGCGGCGACCAAGGCGACGTTGCGCGTGACCTACGCCGTGCGCCACGCGCGCTGGGTGCCGCTCTACGACGCCCGGCTCGATACCGGCGCCAAGGACCGCAAGCCGCAGCTCGAACTCGTCCGTCGTGCCGAGGTGACGCAGTCGACCGGCGAGGACTGGTCCAACGTGACCCTCGGCGTCTCCACGGTCCGCATCAGCCGCGGCGGCAGTGCCCCGGAGCTGAATTCGCTGGTGGCGCAATATCCGCAAGTGCCGAAGCCGCTGGCGCTCGGGACGGCATCGGACTTGGCGCGGCCCGCGCCGGCCATGCGGGAGCGTTCTGCGCAAGTCATGCCAATGTCCAAGGCCCTCGAAGCCGAGCCGCGCCAGAGCGCCGACGAGCAACAGGCCGTGGCCGAGATCGGCGACTTCCAGGCCACCTTCAGGATTCCCGGCCGCGTCAGCCTCGGCGCATCCGAAGGCGCCAAGAGCCTCCGTATCGCCTCGGTCAATGTTCCCGCCGATCTCGCGGTGCGCGCGGCACCGGTGCTGGATCCGACCGCCTTCCTCGAAGCCAGTTTCAAACAGACGGACGACACCACTCTGCTGCCCGGCAAGGTCGCGATCTACCGCGACGGCGTCTTCGTCGGCCGCGGCAAGATCAGCGCGTCCGCCAAGGACGACATCATGCGGCTCGGCTTCGGCGCCGACGACAAGGTGAGAATCGAACGCGCCGTGCTCAAGCGCAACGAGGGTTCGGCCGGCTTGCTGGTGACGACGTCGAAGACCGACGAGCGCGCGTTCAGGACCACGATCCGTAACGGCCACGACTTCCCGATCAAGGTCGCGATCGAGGACCAGCTGCCGGTCAGCGAGAACGAGGACATCGTCGTCGAGATGCTGCCGTCGAGCACCCAGCCCACCGCAAGCAACATCCGCGACAAGCGCGGCGTGCTGCAATGGTCGTTCGACGCCAAGCCCGGCGAGGTTCGCGACATCAATTTCGCCTGGCGCGTCCGCTGGCCGAAGGACAAGAGCATGGTGATCGTCCCGGCGGGGTAGATTGCTCGCCACGGAGGAAGTGCGCTCCCTCTCCTGCTCGCGGGAGGCGGCTGGGGGATTGCTCCGTTGTGGAGACACCCTCTCCCCAACCCTCCCCGCAACCGAGGGAGGGGAGCGCACCGTCTTTGCAGAAACGGGATTGGCTAAATTCCGGTTGCAACGGCCCGCATCGATTGAGGCAGCACATACGGCACACCGTCGGCCTGATGCACGACGGCCTCGATCTCGAAAATGTCGCGGATGATCTCGCGCGTGACGACGTCCGCGCGCGGGCCATCGGCGGCGAGCCTGCCGCCGGCCAGGACGACCAGCCGGTCGGCAA
>JAEYTQ010000242.1 GCA_023433965.1 Pseudomonadota bacterium
GATTGACCTGCACCTGGTTATGCAGGGTGAGCGCGTGATAGCGCTTACGCCAATTGTCGCCGATCCGCGCCTCGCGGTCGACGATCAGCGCGTCGACCTTCAATTGCTTCAGCCGTGCCGCAATCGCGAGCCCGGCTTGGCCGCCGCCAATCACCAGCACGGCCGGATCACGGTCGGCATAGTTGCGCGAGACGTTCCGCTGGTCGAGCCAGTTCGGCCCGCGGAAGTCGCGCGAATAGGCCTGGCCGCGGGGCCGGGAGATGCCGAGTTGTTCCTCGAAGCCCTTGAGCTCGTCGAGCGCGGTCAGCAGCGTCCATGCCTTCAAGCGGTCGCCGTCGGCGCTGTCAGCCAGGAGCCTGATGATGCCGCTGCCACGGCCGATCGCAGTCTCGAAATCGAAGATCGCTTCGATGGTGTTGGTGCCGGCGCGCGTCACCCAGCGCGGCGGCGCGCGATTGGGCGCGATCTTGAAATGGGACGGCGCAGCTTTGGGGGCCGACGCCGCGAGCTGCTGCACGATCGTGTCCCGGCCCGCGACCGTCTGCAGATTCCAGCTCAGCGCCAGTACATCGCGCCAAAATCCGTCGGTGAGGAAGAGGCGGTTCAGGGTGGGGCTATCAGGCTCGCCCAGGGCGCGCTCGAACTCATCGAGCCAGGCCTGTGCGGAGACGGAAATATCCTTGGTCTTGTCCAACATGTGCGACCTCATGGCCGTCTTCGCGGCGTTTCCTCTGAGGCTGACGCTATACGGTTTCGCGGAGCGCCAAAAGCGGGCGACCAGAGCGAGGCAGGTATGCCGCCCTGCTCGGACGGAATATGCCGGGCGATGGTTGAAGCTGGGATTCGGTGTCGGCTAACGCCCGCCCGGCCTGCGGTCTGCCCAATAGGGATCACGCAGCTTGCGCTTGAAGATCTTTCCGGTTGCCTCGCGGGGCAGCGCATCCAGGAACTGGATCTCCTTGGGCACCTTGAAGTTGGCGAGCCGCCCGCGCAGGAAGGCCTGCACGGCGGCGGCGGAGAGCTGCGTGCCCGACTCCGGCTCGACGCAGGCGCACAATCGCTCGCCATATTCCGCGTCCGGAATGCCGAACACGGCGCAGTCGCGCACCCCATGCATTCCGATCAGCACATTCTCGATCTCGGCGGGATAGATGTTGACCCCGCCCGAGATCACCATGTCGCGCTTGCGGTCGCAAAGGAACAGATAGCCGTCCTCGTCGAGATAGCCGACGTCGCCGACGCTGACGAGACCGTCGCGCCCGGCCTCGGCCCGCGCCTGCGTCTTGCCGTGATAGTCGAAATCGGGGACCGCGGTCTGGCGCATGTAGATTTCGCCGACCTCGCCAGCGCCGCAGGCGCTTCCGTCATCGCGGAAGATCTTGACGATGCCGCCTTCGATGGCGCGGCCGACCGTGCCGGGCTTCTTCAGCGCCTCCTCGGCCGAATGCCAGACCGGGATGCCGGTCTCAGTCGAGCCGAAATATTCGTTGATGACGGGTCCCCACCAGTCGATCATGGCCCGCTTCACCTCGGGCGGACAGGGCGCCGCGCCGTGCACGACGAAGCGCAGCGACGACAGGTCGTAGCGCTGCCTGACCGCCTCGGGCAGACGCAGCAGACGGACGAACATGGTCGGCACCATGTGGATGTGGGTCACACGGTGACGCTCGATCAGGGCCAGCAGCTCCTCGGCGTCGAACCGCGGCTGGAGCACGATGGTGCAGGCGTTGCGGAACGCCATCATGCCGTAGGAATGCGGCGCCGAGTGATACATCGGCCCGTTGATCAGCACGACCTGGTCCTCGCGCGGCTTGATGCCGTAGGCGATCGCGCCGACGCGTTCGGAGGCGGCGGCCTGTTCGGGCTGCATCGGCATGCGCCGTACGCCCTTCGGCATGCCGGTCGTTCCCGAGGTGTAGATCATCGCCGCGGCCCGGCGCGGCGGCTCCTGCGTTTCCGGGTGGCCGTCGCGCCAGCGGTCCCAATCGGCCAGTCCGGCCGGGACCACCGTCAGCTCCGGGGGAATGGCGAAGGTTGCCGCGAGTTCGGGCGGCGTCGCGACGACGAGCAGGCGGACGTGCTCCGGAATGCCGCCGCGGATCTGCGGCAGCAGGTCGGCGTGACAGGCCAGGACCTTCGCGCCACTGTCGGCCAGGATGTAGCGGACCTCCTCCGCCTTCAGATGCCAGTTGATCGGCACCACCGGGCTGCCCAGCGCGGCGGAGGCGGCAACAACCTCGAACAGGGCGAAGTCGTTGCGCAGCATCATGGCAACCGGGGCGCCGTCGGCAAGCGCGAGGGCGCGAAGCCCGCTCGCCGCGCGTTTGATGCGCGCCTGGATCTCGTCATAGCCGATCCGGCGTTCGCCGCTGATGATCATGGACCGTCCTATTCCGCTCGAGGCTAGCGATCGTCCAGCACGTCGCCGAACCCGACCCAGCTCTTGCCGTTGAAGCGTCGTAGCTGAAGCTGCTGGAACGGCAGATAGTCGTCCGGGCCGGTGCTCACGCTGATGCCGGGTAGCAGCAGCGGCAGCTTGACGTCCTTCAACGAGGCGGCCTGGCGCATGATGTTGTCGCGGCTGAAATCATCCTTGCACGCCTTGAGCACGGTCATCAGCAGCGTCGCATAGTGGTAGCCGGCCGCGGAATTGGAGTTGGAGAGGTCCGCGTTCGGCATGTATTGCTTCATGAAGGCGAAATACTCCTTCACGCCGGGATCGCTGGCCCATTGCGGGTCCATCGTGTCTTTCTGATTGCTCGACGAGATCAGGCCGACCGCATTGTCGAGGCCGGCCGGCTCCAGGAACGAGATCGATGAGGCCGAGGTCGGCACGAAGAACAGCTCCGGTTTCCAGCCGATCTCGGCGACGCCCTTGATCATCTGCGAGGTGAACTTGCCGAGCACGACGCCGAACAGCACGTCGGCGCCCGATGCCTTGAGGGTCGAGAGCTGCGAGCTGATCGTCGGCGCACTGGTCTCGTAGGTCTGCTCCGCAACGATCATGCTGGCGGCCTTGTCGCCTAGCGCGCGCTTGAAGCCGGCGACATAGTCGCGGCCGAAATCGTCGTTCTGGGACAGGATGGCGATCTTTGCGTCGGGCTTGGCGCGCAGCACGTGCTTGGCATAGACCACGCCCTCGGATTCATAGGCGGCCATTCCGGGCATGGTCCAAGGATATTTCTGCGGCTCGGCCCATTTGGTCGCGCCCGAGAGCACGAACAGCTGCGGCACCTTCTTGCCGTTGAGGTAGCGCTGCACGGCGCTGTTTGTGGCGGTGCCGAGCGAGCCGAACATCATCAGCACCTCGTCCTGCTCCACCAGCTTGCGGGTCTGCTCCACCGTCTTCGGCGGCGAG
>JAEYTQ010000028.1 GCA_023433965.1 Pseudomonadota bacterium
CGCGGGCGGCGCGGAAGTCCTCGAACGCCTTGCGGCGGGCTTCGCTCGCGCCCGTCACGAAACTGTCGAAGGCGGCGCGCAGACCCCGCCATTTCAACGCCGCCATGTCGGTATAAGGGACGCGATCCCCCCCGCGCAGGCGGGCGGCAGTCGCAGCGGCGTCGGGCACGAGCTCCGCCGAGAATTCCGGAATCGCCTCGACGTCGATATAGAGCGGGTTGAGAAAGAGCCGGCTGTTGGGCGAATAGGGACTGCAATCGGCCGGGCGGTCGTCGAACAGCACATGCAGCGGATTGAGCCCGACGCCGTCGGCCCCGAGCTGCTTGGCGAGCCGGACCAGGCCGGCGAGATCGGTGAAATCGCCGATGCCCCAATTGCGGTCCGAACGGACGCTGTAGAGCTGCACGGCGAGCAGCCAGCCGCGGTCGAAATCGCCGCCGAAGCAGCGCTCCGGCGCCACGATCATCGGCACCTCTTCGCTCACCCCGCCGGCATCGGTCAGCGTCAGGCGGTAGTACCCCAGCGGCAGGCCGGCGGGCCAGGCGATGACGGGTTCGCGCGTCTCGCCTTGCGCGATCACGGTGCCATTGTCTGTGATTTTCCATTGCAGGGGTGGCGCGCCCAAGGCGGCCAATTCCGTGCGCGGACGTCCCAGCGAACGCACAACGACCGGCGCGCTGACGAAGCGGTAGACCCGCTTCTCCGGCAGCGCGTCGAGGATCGATTTGAGCGCCTCGGGCGCGGTGACCCGCAGCTTGCCGAGGGCGTCGACGAATTCGGATTGAACGCCCTTGGTCCGGGCTTGAGCTAAAAGATCCATTCGGCACGCAGCTTGCAGGCCATTGTCTGGCCGGGGGAATCGATTTTACCAAGATCACGGAAGAGGTTAGTGAGGGGTAACTCTCAGACTGGGCTGGCCGTTCCCCAGGGAACCAATGCCATACAAGCGGCTTTCTATCATGGTACCAAAGCGTGGTTCCCGACAAGGGAAACGGGCTCCTGCTTTCTTGTCAATGGCATCACCGTGAACAAGACAATTCAAACCGTCGAAAGTGCCGCAGCCGGCAGCGCTTTCCTGATCGAGGACGTCTATCCCTCGATCGACGGCGGCCGCTTCGCCGTGAAGCGGATCGCCGGAGAACCGGTCGAGATCTGGGCCGACATCTACCGCGATGGCGAGGCCGTGATCTTAGCCGCGCTGATCTGGCGGAAGGAGCAGGAGCGCGAATGGCGGAGCGAGCCGATGACCCATCACGGCAATGACCGCTGGTCCGGCGCGTTCACGCCCGATGAGCCGGGTCCATATGTGTACGCGATCGAAGCCTGGACCGACGAGTTCGCAACCTGGTCTTGCGCGGTCGAGCGCAAGCGGCGCACCGGCGTCGACGTCAGCCTCGATGCGATCGAAGGCGCGGGCCTTTTGACCAAGGCGCATGGCGCGCGGCAGGACGCCGCCGCGATCATCATCAGGCAGTGCGAGGATTACTTGAGAAACGGCGACGTCTCCTCGCTGCTCGCGACCGAGCTCGGCGAGGCCATGGCCGGGAGCCAGTCGCGGCCTGATCTGACGCGCTCGCCCCCCTTTCCGCTCACCATCGACCGCGACAAGGCGCGCTTCAGCAGCTGGTACCAGATGATGCCGCGCAGCCAGAGCGCGTTGCCGGGCCGGCACGGCACGCTGCGCGACTGCATCGCTCGCGTGCCCGACATCGCCGCCATGGGCTTCGACGTGCTCTACTTCACGCCGATCCACCCGATCGGCCACACGAGCCGCAAGGGCCGCAACAATGCGCCGGCGGCGCGTGAAGACGATCCCGGCTCGCCTTATGCGATCGGCTCGGCCGCGGGCGGCCACGATGCGCTGCATCCCGAGCTCGGCACGATCGAGGATTTCCGCGCGCTGGTCGCCACCTGCCTCGAATACGGCCTCGAGCTGGCGCTCGACTTCGCGGTGCAATGCTCGCCCGACCATCCCTGGCTGACGCAGCATCCGGAATGGTTCAAGTGGCGGCCGGACCGCTCGGTGCGGGCGGCGGACGGTCCCTATTCCGACATCGTCATCCCCGACTTCAACTCCGTCGACAGGGCCGGGCTGTGGAACGCGTTTCGCGACGCCATGCTGTTCTGGATCGACAAGGGTGTGACCATCTTCGCCATCGACAATCACGACACCGCGCCGCTTGCATTCTGGGAGTGGCTGATCCGCGACATCCGCCGCCGTCATCCCGAGGTGATTCTGTTCTCGAAGACCTATGCACGGCCGAAGCTGATGAAGGGCCTCGCCAAGCTCGGCTTTGCGCAATCCTTCACCTATTTTCCATGGCGTACATCGAGGTGGGAGCTGGAGCAGTATCTCGGCGAGCTGACGCGCTACCCCGAGCGCGATTTCTACCGTCCGCACATGTTCGTCAACACGCCCGACCTGTTGCCCTACCATCTCCAGGGCGGAGAAGCCTGGGCGTTCAAGTCGCGCGTCGCGCTGGCGGCCATGTTGTCGGGCAATTACGGCATCCACAGCGGCTTCGAACTGCTGGAGCACGAGGCGATTCCCGGCCGCGAAGAGTACCTGGACTCGGAGAAGTACCAGATCAGGCAACGCGACTGGGACAAGCCCGGCAACATCAAACCCTACATCGCCGCGCTCAACCGCGTCCGCAACGAGAACGCCGCGCTCCAGCAGACGACAAACCTGCGCTTCCTCGGCATCGAGGACGGCGAGACGATCGCGTTCGTGAAGGAGGCGACCGATCCGGCCAACATTGTCGTCGTCGTGATCGCGCTGTCGCGCCATCCGCGCGAATGCTGGCTGCCGCTCGGCGACGTCACCGTTGACGCTGATGGACAGCGTCACCCTGTGACGACGCTCGAAAACCTTCTCACCGGCGAACAGTCCCGCATCGAATGGGGCGGGATCAGGTTGCGTATCGATCCCGACCGCGATCCGGCGCTTCTGTTCCGCTGCCTGGCGTAAGGGTTCACGCCATGAATGTTCTGTCTTCCGTCGACACCAAGAAGATCGAGGCTGCCGAAATCGTGGACGAGCTCTGGTACAAGGACGCCATCATCTACCAGCTCCACGTCAAGGCCTTCGCCGACAGCAACAATGACGGCATCGGCGACTTCGCCGGGCTGACCGAGAAGCTGCCTTATCTCCAGGAGCTCGGCGTCACCGCGCTGTGGCTGCTGCCGTTCTACCCCTCTCCGGGCCGCGACGACGGTTACGACATCGGCGACTACGGTGCGGTCAATCCCGATTTCGGAACGATGAAGGATTTCAAGCGCTTCATCCAGGAAGCGCAGAGGCGGGGTCTGCGCGTCATCACCGAGCTCGTCGTCAACCACACCTCGGACCAGCACAAATGGTTCAAGCGCGCGCGCCGCAGCCATCCGGGCTCTAGCGCCCGCAACTGGTATGTCTGGAGCGACACCGACCAGAAGTACCAGGGCACGCGCATCATCTTCACCGACACCGAGAAGTCGAACTGGACCTGGGACCCCGAGGCCGGCGCGTTCTACTGGCACCGCTTCTTCTCGCACCAGCCGGATCTGAACTTCGACAATCCGCGCGTGGTCAGCGCCATCATCCAGGTGATGAAGCGCTGGCTCGACGCCGGCGTCGACGGCTTCCGGCTCGATGCCATTCCCTATCTGTGCGAGCGCGAGGGCACCTCGAACGAGAACCTGCCGGAGACGCACGCGATCATCAAGCGCCTGCGCCAGGAGCTCGACGCCTATTCGAAGGGCAAGCTGCTGCTGGCCGAGGCCAACCAATGGCCGGAGGACGTACAGGAGTATTTCGGCCGTGGCGATGAATGCCACATGGCCTATCATTTTCCGCTGATGCCGCGCATCTACATGGCGATCGCGCAGGAAGACCGCTTCCCGATCACCGACATCCTGCGCCAGACGCCCGACATTCCGGCAAGCTGCCAATGGGCGCTGTTCCTGCGCAACCACGACGAGCTGACGCTGGAGATGGTCACCGACGTCGAGCGCGACTATCTCTGGACCACCTATGCCAACGATCCGCGAGCGCGCATCAATGTCGGCATCCGCCGGCGCCTCGCGCCGCTGATGGACAACGACCGCCGCAAGATCGAGCTGATGAACTCGCTGCTGCTGTCGTTCCCGGGAACGCCGATCATCTATTACGGCGACGAGATCGGGATGGGCGACAACATCTATCTCGGCGACCGCAACGGCGTACGCACGCCGATGCAGTGGAGCCCGGACCGCAACGGCGGCTTCTCGCGCTGCGACCCGGCCCGCCTCTACGCTCCCCCGATAATGGATCCCGTCTACGGGTACCAATCCGTGAACGTGGAGGCGCAGTCGCGCAGCCTGTCATCCCTGCTCAGCGCCACCAAGCGGCTGATCTCGGTGCGGAAGTCGACGCTCGCCTTCGGCCGCGGCACCATGACCTTCATCCGCCCGGCCAACCGCGCCGTGCTCGCCTATGTCCGGCAGTACCGCGACGAGGTGATCCTCTGCGTCGCCAATCTGTCGCGGGCCGCGCAGGCCACCGAGCTCGACCTGTCCCCGTGGAAGGACCGCATCCCCCAGGAGATGCTCGGCCGCACGCGCTTCCCCGCGATCGGCGAGCTGCCCTATATGGTCACGCTCGGGCCTTACGGCTTCTACTGGTTCCAGCTCCAGGAGCGGGACAAGTCCGAGCCTGTGACGCCGAGCGCCGTGCCGGAGTTCGAGACGCTGGTGGTGCCCGTGAACTCCAACTGGGTGTCGCTCGCCCGCGAGCGCGGCGTGTTCGAGCGTGACGTGCTGCCTGGATTCCTGGCCCGGGCGCGCTGGTTTCCCGAACAAGATCCCAAGCGCATCCAGACCATGCTGACCTCCGCGGTGCCTTTCAGCGACATCGGCGACAACAGACCCTGGATCGCGTTCTTCGAAACGACGCGGGACGAGGTCCCGACTCGGTACGTGCTGCCCATGCAGATCGAGTGGGTGCGCTTCGACCGCGAGCGCTTCAACCCGAAGGCGCTCGCCGCCGTCCGCCAGGGCGCACGCGAAGGTACGCTGCTCGACGTCGCGACCGACCAGATCTTCATCGGCCTGTTCTTGCGAGGTCTATCGCAAAACCTCGTCGTGGACGAGAACAACCTGCGGCTGGAGTTCAAGGCGACCAGCCGTTTCGCCGACTACACCATCAAGGAGCCCGAACGCATCCGCGCGATCGAGCAGTCGAACAGCACCGCGCTGGTCGACAACCAATACGTCGCCAAGATCTATCGGCGACTCGAAAGCGGCATCAGCCCCGAGATCGAAATCGGCCACTATCTCACCGAGGTGGCCGGCTTTGCCAACACGCCGGCACTGCTCGGCAGCGTCGAGCTGGTCGACGGTGGCCAGCGCAGCGCGCTCGGCGTGCTGCATGCCTATGTCGAGAACCAGGGCGACGGCTGGACGGTGACCACGGGATATCTCGACCGTTACATCGACGAGCAGCGCGTGGCACCGGCCGGCGAGATGCCGCGCGAAACCCAGGAGCAGGCGCCCTATCTGCATTTCATCGCGCAGATCGGCCGGCGGCTCGCCGAGTTGCATGTCGCTCTCGCGGCGGCAGAGCCCGCTGATCTCGCCCCGGCGCCGATCGACCCCGCCCGGGTCCAGGCCGCGCTGTCCGACCTCAAGGACCGTGCCGAGCGGGTTCTCGCGCTGCTGGCCGACAGCCGCGACGGGCTGCGGGAGACGGTCCGTCCCCTGGTCGACCGACTCATCGCCGCCCGCGCGGACCTGTTCGATCGCCTGAATGCGGTCTTGCCATCCGACATCGGCGGGTTGAACATCCGTCATCATGGCGACTTCCGGCTCGGGCAAACTCTGATCGTGAAGGACGATATCTTCATCATCGACTTCGACGGCGACCCGCGTGTGCCGCTGGTCAACAAGCGCCGCAAGGCGCCGCCCGCCCGCGACGTCGCCGGCCTGATCCACTCGATCGACC
Organism: Pseudomonadota bacterium; assembly: GCA_023433965.1. Lineage (GTDB taxonomy): Bacteria > Pseudomonadota > Alphaproteobacteria > Rhizobiales > Xanthobacteraceae > Bradyrhizobium. Next base: position 5,963 of record JAEYTQ010000028.1, read on the forward strand.
TTTCGGTCCACGCGGCGCTGAGCCGCGCGCGGACGGGCGCTTCCGACGAGCAAGACCGGCTCGTCGCCGCGCTCGACGAATGGCGCGAGCGCGCCACCGCGACTTTCCTGACCGCCTACCGCGAAGCCATGACCGACCGCAGGCTATGGCCGAAGGATCGGCCGTCTGCGGATGGCCTGTTGAGATTCTACCTGCTTGATCAAGTGTTCGACGAATTGGAGTACGAGCTGTCCCACCGGCCTGGGGGGGTCCATGCGCCGCTAACCGGACTGCTTCGCATTCTGTCCAGTGCCGAGAGCGAAGCCCATGCCTAAACTGCCTGCCGAAGCCTATGCGATTATCGAGGGCCGCCACTCCGACCCCTTCCACTATCTCGGGCTGCATCCCGAGGGTGGCAAGAGCGTCGTGCGTGCGTTCCTGCCCGAGGCCGTCAATGTCGAGGCCGTCGGCGAGCATGGCGAGATCGCCCCGCTCGACCGCGTCCACGATGCGGGCCTGTTCATCGGCCCCCTGCCCAACGGCTCGAAGCACTACCAGCTGCGCGCAAAATTCGGCAACAGCGTCGTCGAGTTCGAGGATGCCTATCGCTTTTCGCCGATCTTGACGGATTTCGACCTTTACCTGCTCGGCGAAGGGACCCATCAGCGCATCTACGACAAGCTCGGCGCGCATCCGATGCGGCTCGAGGGCGTCGACGGCGTCGGCTTCGTGGTGCTGGCGCCCAATGCCAGGCGCGTCTCCGTCGTCGGCGATTTCAACTTCTGGGACGGACGGCGCCATCCGATGCGGGTGCGCGGCAGCGGCTATTGGGAATTGTTCATCCCGCATGCGAAGTCCGGCGATCACTACAAGTTCGAGATCATCGGACCGCATGGTCATCTGCTGCCGCTGAAGTCCGACCCGCTGGCCTTTGCCAGCGAGCTGCGCCCGAAGACGGCCTCCATCGTGTTCGACGAAGCGCATCTGTCGCGGCCGCGCCCGGCCCCCGACGGGATCAATTCACTGTCGGCCCCGATGTCGATCTACGAGGTCCACCTCGGGTCGTGGCGGCGCAAGGACAATAATGAATGGCTGACCTATCGCGAGCTGGCCGACCAGCTGCCGGCCTACGCCCGCGACATGGGCTTCACGCATCTCGAATTCCTGCCCGTCAGCGAGCATCCCTTCGACGGCTCGTGGGGCTACCAGCCCACCGGCCTCTATGCGCCGACCAGCCGTTTCGGCAGCCCTGAGGATTTTGCCGCGCTGGTCGATGCCTGCCACCGCGAGGGTGTCGGCGTGCTGCTCGACTGGGTGCCCGGCCATTTCCCGGATGATCCGCACGGGCTCGGCCATTTCGACGGCACCTCGCTCTACGAGCACGCCAATCCGCTCCAGGGCCGCCATCTCGACTGGGGCACGCTGATCTACAATTACGGCCGCACCGAAGTGACGAACTTCCTGGTGTCGAACGCGCTGTTCTGGCTGGAGCGCTACGCGATCGACGGCCTGCGCGTCGATGCGGTCGCGTCCATGCTCTATCTCGACTACAGCCGGCCGCCCGGCGCCTGGATTCCGAACCAGCATGGCGGACGGGAGAACATCGAGGCGATCGACTTCCTGCGTCGCTTCAACACGGAACTGTTCGCCCGCTTCCCGCAGGCGACCACCGCGGCCGAGGAGTCCACCGCCTGGCCCCAGGTCTCGCGCCCGGTCGAATTCGGCGGGCTCGGCTTCGGCTACAAGTGGAACATGGGCTGGATGCACGACACGCTGAACTACATCAGCAAGGATCCGATCCACCGCAAGCACCATCACGGCGAGATCCTGTTCGGCCTGCATTACGCGTTCTCGGAGAATTTCATCCTGCCGCTGTCGCATGACGAGGTCGTGCACGGCAAGCGCTCGATCCTCGGCCGCATGCCCGGCGACGAGTGGCAGCGCTTCGCGAACTTGCGCGCCTATTACAGCTTCATGTTCGCCCATCCCGGCAAGAAGCTGCTGTTCATGGGTGCCGAAATCGCGCAGAGCCGCGAATGGAATCACGATCAGTCGCTCGACTGGCACCTGCTCGAATACAAGTACCATTCCGGCGTCCAGTCGCTGATCCGCGACCTCAACCGGCTCTATCGCGCGGTGCCGGCGCTGCACCAGATGGATTGCGACCAGGCCGGCTTCGAATGGCTGATCACGGATGACGCAAATCGCAACGTGTTCGCCTGGTTGCGCAAGGGATTCGACGAGCACGCGCGCTGCCTCGTCATCCTCAACTTCTCGCCGAACGTCTACCAGAACTATCGCGTTCGCGTGCCCTTCGGCGGCAAGTGGAAGGAAGTCCTGAATTCGGACTCCGCCCATTACGGCGGCAGCAACGCCGGCAATGTCGGCGAGGTTCACGCCGAGGGCGGCGAGCTGCGCCTCACCATTCCGCCGCTCGCTGCGATCTTCCTCGTTCCGGAAAGCTGATCAATGCGCCTGACTGCTGGATCTCCGGCACGCCTCGGCGCAAGCTGGGACGGACGCGGCACCAATTTCGCGCTGTTCTCCGCCAACGCGCAGAAGGTCGAGCTCTGCCTGTTCGACGCGCAGGGCCGCCGCGAGCTCGAGCGCATCGAGCTTCCCGAGAAGACCGAGGACGTCTGGCACGGCTATCTCAACGACGTCTCGCCCGGCCAGCTCTACGGCTACCGCGTGCACGGCCCCTACGAGCCCGAGCACGGCCACCGCTTCAACGCCAACAAGCTGTTGCTCGACCCCTACGCCAAGCGGCTGGCGGGGCGCCTGGTCTGGAGCGATGCGCATTTCGCCTATCGCACCGGAAGTCCGCGCGAGGACCTGTCGTTCGACCGGCGCGACAATGCCCGCGGCATGCCAAAGGCGGTCGTGGTCGACGAGACCTTCAACTGGGGTCGCCGCGAGATCCGGCCCAACATCCCCTGGGAAGACACCATCATCTACGAGGCGCACGTCAAGGGCCTGACCCAGAAGCGCGACGACGTGCCGCCGAATCTGCGCGGCACCTATGGCGGCCTGTCCTCGCCCGCCATGATCGAGCACCTGAAGAGGCTCGGCGTCACCACGGTCGAGCTGCTGCCGGTGCACAGCTTCGTCGACGACCGCATCCTGGTGGAGAAGAAGCTCGCCAATTACTGGGGCTACAACACACTGTCCTTCTTCGCGCCCGAGCCGCGCTACGCGCAGGACAATGCGCTGGATTCCTTCCGCACCACGGTGGCGCGGCTGCACGACGCCGGCATCGAGGTGATGCTCGACGTGGTCTACAACCACACCGCCGAAGGCAATCACCTCGGCCCCACGCTGTGCTATCGCGGCATCGACAATGCCTCCTATTACTGGCTGAACCGCGAGAACCCGCGCTATTATGACGACTTCACCGGCTGCGGCTCGTCCGTGAATCTCGCCCATCCGCGCGTGCTGCAGATGGTGATGGATTCCTTGCGCTACTGGGTCGAGGTCTGCCATGTCGACGGCTTCCGCTTCGATCTCGCCACCACGCTGGCGCGCGGGCCGAACGGATACGATCGCGGCAGCTCGTTCCTGACCGCGGTCCGGCAGGATCCCGTGCTGGCGACCGTCAAGCTCGTCGCCGAGCCGTGGGACCTCGGCCTCGGCGGTTACCAGGTCGGCGCCTTCCCCTCGCAATGGTCGGAATGGAACGACCGCTATCGCAGCGCCATGCGCCGCTACTGGAGCGGGGAAGGCAGCCTGATCGGCGACATCTCCAGCCGCATGACGGCGTCGTCCGACCTGTTCAACCACGACGGACGGCGGCCACGCGCCAGCATCAACCACATCACCGTCCACGACGGATTCACGCTTGCGGACCTCTTCAGCTACAACGAGAAGCACAACGAAGCCAATGGCGAGGACAATCGCGACGGCTCCAACGACAATCACAGCAACAATTGCGGCGTGGAGGGTCCGACCGACGATCCCGAGATCATCGGCCTGCGCCGCCAGCTGCGCAAGAACGTGCTGGCCTGCCTCATGCTGGCGCAGGGCGTCCCTCTCATCCTCGCCGGCGACGAGGTCGGCAATTCGCAATCGGGCAACAACAACGCCTATTGCCAGGACAACGAGGTCGGCTGGGTCGGTTGGCACAATCTCGGCAAGGACGGCGACGACATGATCGATTTCGTCGCCCATCTCGCCGACATCCGCCGCCGGTTCTCGCAGCTCCGCAGCCATCGCTGGCTCGATGGCCGGCCCAAGGACGGCGTCTCCTATGGTGCGTTGTGGCTGACTCCTGCCGGCGACGAGATGACGGAGAGCGATTGGACATTCCCTGATGGGCGGTTCCTCTCCTATGTCATGGGGCCGATGGAACCGGGCGAGGCGGCGATCTTTATCGTACTGAACGCCGCTCCCGAAGAGATCGCATTCAAATTGCCCAAGATGACCGAATACAAGGGCTGGCAGCAGATCCTGAACACGACCGATGCCAACCTGAATACGATCGACTTCCTGCCGGGGAGCGACAGCAAGGCGCCGCCGCGCTCGGTGCTCGCCTTCGCAGGCGCGCTATGAGACCATCCTTCGGGGCAAGGCCGACGAAGGAGGGCGTGTCGTTCCGGCTGTGGGCGCCGGCTGCGCGCCGTGTCGACCTCCTGCTCGACCGCAGGCACGCCATGCAGCGCCGCCAGGATGGCTGGTACGTCGCCGAGATTGCCGGCCTGGCCTCCGGCAGCACGTACAAATTCAGGATCGACGACGAGATCGACGTGCCGGATCCGGCTTCGGCGTTCCAGCCGGAGGACGTGTTCGGTCCGAGCGAGGTGATCGATCACGACGCCTTCGTATGGCGCGCGCGGGATTGGCGCGGCCGTCCCTGGGAAGAGACGGTGCTGATCGAGGCCCATGTCGGCACCTTCACGCCCGAGGGCACCTACCGCGCCATGATCGACAAGCTCGATCATCTCGCGGCGACCGGCGTCACCGCGCTGGAGCTGATGCCGCTCGCCGATTTCGCAGGACGGCGCGGCTGGGGCTATGACGGCGTGCTGTGGTATGCGCCCGACAGCGCCTATGGCCGGCCCGACGACCTCAAGACGCTGATCGACGAGGCGCATCTGCGCGGCCTGATGGTGTTCCTCGACGTCGTCTACAATCATTTCGGCCCGGAGGGGAATTACCTCGGCCGCTATGCGCCGGCCTTCTTCACCGACGCGCACACGCCGTGGGGCAGTGCGATCGATTATCGCGTGCCGCAGGCGCGCGCCTTCGCGGTCGAGAACGCGCTGTCCTGGCTCAGCGATTACCGCTTCGACGGTCTCAGGCTCGATGCCGCCAATCACATCATGGCGATCCCGGGCGAGCAGTCCATGCTGCAGGACCTCAGCGTCGCCGCCGGCGAGCTCGCCAAGGCCACGGGGCGCCGCATTCATCTCGTGCTGGAAAACGGCGACAACCGCGCCAGCCTGCTCGACGCCGCGCAGGAGCCGCCGAACGGCAAATATCGTGCGCAGTGGAACGACGACTATCATCACGTCTGGCACGTGATGCTGACCGGCGAGCATGCCGGCTATTATGGCGACTACCAGACGCCGCGCATGGACCTCGCGCGCGCGCTCGCCTCCGGCTTCGTCTACCAGGGCGAGATCTCCGAATTCT
>JAEYTQ010000299.1 GCA_023433965.1 Pseudomonadota bacterium
CCAGATAGATAGGCCGGCCGCCGGCCGCTTGCAGGGCCTTCGCCGCAGCTTCGGCGTGTTCCGTGTAGACCTTGTCGCTGGAACAAAGACAGGCGAGCTCTGCGCCGGAGGCCTTGAACGCGGCGGCAAGCCTGGCCGGATCGGCAAAGCCGTCGCTGTCGATGGCCTGGATGCCGCCGGCCTCGAAGAAGCTCTTCGCAAAGGTCGCGCGCGCGGTGAAATCGGCGGGCGTGCCAAGATTGGCCAGGAACACTTTCGGCCGCACGCCGCGTGCCTTCAGCGCGGCATCCGACTTGTCGCGCAAGGCCTCGAACGGTTCCGCCAGCCGGATCGGCGGCAGCGGATCGAACTTGTATTTCTGCTCGCCGTACGGCGCCAGCGCGATCGGTGTCGCCTTGAGCACGGCCGCTTCGCTCTCATGCAGGTTCGGAAACTCGCTGGCGCCTGTGAGCACGTCGCGGCGCTTTGCGATGTTGGCCTCGCGCGCCTTGCGCGTTGCTACGACCCTGCTCTGGAACACGCCCTGCCGAAGCGCTGCGAAGGCGCCGCCGGCCTTCTCGCTCTCCTGGAACAGCGCCCAGGCCGCTTCACACAGCTGCGCCGTCAGCGTCTCGATGCCGCCGGCGCCCGCCGCGGGATCGCTGACCTTGGCGAGGTTGCTCTCTTCCAGGAGCAGGAGCTGGGTGTTGCGCGCCACGCGCCGCGCGAACGGATCGGGCAGCCCGAGCGCCAGCGTATGCGGCAGCACGGTGATCGCGTTGGCGCCGGCAAGGCCCGCTGCGAAAGTGGCGATGGTTGCACGCAGCATGTTCACGTAGGGATCGCGCTGCGTCAGCATGCGCCAGGCCGTATCGGCGGCAATGAACAGCGGCTTGGGCGTCAGTCCGCAGGCCATCTCGATGCGCGCCCACAACAGCCGCAGCGCGCGGATCTTGGCCATGGTGAGGAACTGGTCGGCATCCGCGGCAAGCCGGGCATAGATCATGCCTTGCGCGGTTTCCAGCGGAATGCCCGCGCTTTCGATCGCGCGCAGATAAGCGAGGCCGCAGGCGAGCACGAAGGCGAGTTCCTGTACCTCGGAGCCGCCGGCATCGTGGATCACGCGCCCGTCGGCGGAGGCGAACGGCCCCTCGAAGCCGAGTCCGGCGAGGCCGTGGATGGCGCCGGTGACCGCGGGCGCGATCTCCTCCCAGGTGTATGGAGTGTGGCCCCACACCGCGCCTGCCGCGAGCGGATCGAGGCCGAAGCGGATGTCGCAGGCGGTGGGATCGAGACCTGCGCTCTTCACATATTCCGCAACGTGGATCGCGGCCATCCGCGACTGCGGTCCGATCTCGAGCTCGATGCCGATGCCGGCGTCGAGATGGATGTCCTTCAAGACCTTTGCGACCGCCTCGGCCGACGGTTCCAAGCCGAAACCGCGCGCGCTGTTGGCCCCGGCAAACACCAGTGCGAGCCCGGTCGCGCCGTTCTCCAGATCCTGCAACGCCTGCGTATTGGCGCGCGCCGCATCGGGATGGTCGATCCGCTGCACGATCTGCCACGGCGCGGCCGGCGGCCGCCCCACCACGGGCGCAGCGCCCTCGGCGCGCGGATAGAGCGGATCGATCTTGATGCCGTCATAGGTCTTGCCGACCAGCTTCTCAAACGGCGCGCCCTTCAGCACGCCGTCGACCAGCTTGCGCCAGTCTTCGACGGTGGCCTTGGGAAAATCCGCCGCCAGCGGCAGGTCGTCAGTCACGGAGGTCATGCGGCGAGGGGCTCCCGAACGTATCGTTATTGCGCAGGCGAATTTGCCACGGCGGACCGTCCCTGCAAACGGTCGTTTTTGGTTAACCGGTATCCGGAAGCCGCTCAATGCCTTGCGTCGAGACGCTGGCAAGCCCGTCGCGCACACGAATGCCTGAGATCACGCGTTCGGGCGCGATTTCGGCCAGCGGCACCAGCACGAAGGCGCGCTCGAACAGGCGCGGATGCGGCAGCGTCAGGTCGGGCTTCTGCAAGGACACATCGTCATAGGCGATCATGTCGAGATCGAGCGTGCGCGGCCCCCAGCGCCGCTCCTTGGACCGCGTCCGGCCGAATTTCTGCTCGACTTTCTGCAGCACGAACAGGAGCGCGTGCGGATCGAGACCGGTCTCGATCTCGATGCAGGCATTGACGAACGTATCTTGGCTCTCGTCGCCCCAGGGCGGGGTGGTATAGTCCGAGGAGCGCGCGATCAGCGCGCCCTGCGCCATGCCGCAGATATGGGCGATCGCCTTTTTGAACGTCGCGCGGACATCGCCGACATTGCCGCCTAGCGCAATCAGCACGCTCGCCATGGTCAGGGGTGCCGCGAGCGCGTCAGCACGATGCCGACGTCGTCGAAGATCGCGGCGATCGGCGCATGCGGCTTGTGCACGGTGACCTTGACCGCCCGGATGCGCGGGAATTTCGACAGGATGGCGTCGGCCACCGCGCCGGCCGCTCGCTCCAAGAGCTTGTAATTGGTGTTCTTGAACGCCGCGGTCGTGGTCGCCACGACATCGGCATAGGACACCGTGTCCGCGAGCCGGTCGCTGCGCGACGGCTCCGAGAGATCCGTATAGAGCTCGAGATCGATGACGAAGCGCTGGCCGACTTCAGTCTCGTGGTCCATCACGCCGTGGCGGGCATGGATCGACAGGCCGGTGACGAAGATCGTGTCGGTCATGGTTTGCTCTCGATGGCATGCGCCACCCGCAGGGCCTGCAGGGTTTCGGCGACGTCATGGGTCCGGATGATCTTGGCGCCGCGCTGCGCAGCGACCAGATGTGCCGCGATCGAGCCGGCCAACCGCTCCGATGGTTCGGAGGGCGACACCGAGGCGATGAAGCGTTTTCGCGAGGCACCGACCAGGATCGGCAGGCCGAACATGTCGAGCTCGCGTAAGCGTGCTAGCGCAGTCATGCTCTGCTCGGCGGTCTTGCCGAAGCCGATCCCGGGATCCAGCACGATTTTTTCGCGCGCGATGCCTGCCTTCGCGGCAACATCCAGCGAGCGCAGGAAGAACGCCTTCATGTCCGCGACGATGTCGATGGCGGCATCCACGTTGTCGCGGTTGTGCATGACGATGACGGGAACACCTCTTGCCGCGATCAGCGGCGCCAGGTCGGCGTCGCGTTGCAGGCCCCAGACGTCGTTGGCAATCGCCGCGCCCTGGTCGAGCGCGAAGGCCACCACCTCCGCCTTCATGCTGTCGATCGAGACGGGCACGCCGAGCGCCACCACGTCGGACAGCACCGGTTTCAACCGCGCCAGCTCTTCCGCCGCCGTGACCGGCCGGGCGCCCTTGTAGGGCCGGGTGGACTCCGCGCCGATATCGATGATGTCGACGCCGTCCGCGATCATCGCCCGCGCCCGTGCCAGGGCCTGCGCAGGTGCGATGAACGCGCCGCCGTCGGAGAACGAATCCGGGGTGACGTTGAGCACGCCCATGACCGCAGGAATGGGCCGGCCCACGAGCGTCCGCAGCACGTCGAACCGGGCCGAGCCGGCCGGCGGGACGGATGGGGAGGGCGAGGCGTTCATGCGGGTGGCTTTAGCGGTCGGGGAGGGGGAGTCAAGGCAGTCCTTGGCTATGCTGGTTGCCCAAGGTCCCGTGTCCGCAACATAAGCGCTCCCGTGCCCCGGACGCAGCGCAGTGCTTCTTCGGCGATGCGCTGCAGAGCCGAGGCCCATGCCGCCGAGCGCTGTTTGAGTGATTTTGGTCCCGCTCTGACAGCAACGTTAAACGGCGTTGCAGCGCGTCCGGGACATGAGAGGCAACGCAGAGCTAATACGTGATCTTCGGCGGCAGCTTCTTGGCCTTGGCGATGATGTCGCCGACCGACTTCTCGGAAGGCAGGACGCGAACGAGCTTCTTCCTCTCGTTGGCCTCGCGCATGCTCTGCGCCAACCTTGCCGGATTTCGATAGGCGAGCTCCCGCACGGTGGTGACGCCGGCGGCGCGGACAAGGCCGACCTTGGCTCGGCCCATGCCGGGGATGCGCATGTAGTCGGAGACGTTCGCCCATTCCAGCAATTGCTGCTCGCTGATGCCGGTCTTGGCGGAAAGCGCCTTGCGGCCCTTCACGGTGGAGGCGGCCTCGAGCAACGCGTCGGTCGTGCGGATTCCCTGCGCCTTCAGCTTGTTGGCAGCAAAGGCCGGCAGGCCCTCAATCTCGGAGATCGGATATGTCATGATACTCGATGTGAAAGCGTCGCTCAGGCGAACTGGCTGAGGCCCGGCGTCCCAGCGATGATCTTGCCCATCTGATCCGCTCCGATTTTGTCTCGCCCGTAGCGGAAAAGTTCACGGGCGACGTTTTGTATGTCGGACATGCCGAGGCCGAGGCCCATCAGGCGCGTGCCGACCGCCATCAAGCCGCCGCCCATCAGCCGCGACAGGCCGCCGCCGCTCTTCGAAGCCTCGATGGCAGCTTCCGCTCCGGGGATCTGGTCGATCAGGGCCTGCACGCTCTCGGAAGGACCCTCGCTGCGGAGGAAGCCCAGGATAATGCCGACGGTCTTTTCGGCGACAGCACCATCTATGCTGGCGTTTGTCGCCAGCCGTCCGATCAGCTCGTCCATCAAACCCGCCCCTCAACCGGTTTACATGCCGGAGTTCTGCTTTCGAAAATGATCTTGAGCCGGTGTGATGTGAAATTCAAGCGATGAACGCACGCGCTGCGGCGATTCATCCTCGAACCCGCGCAAAGTGTTGCAGCGGTGCAAGAGCCTGGAACGAGTCGGCGAAAAATTGCCGGCTTGCGAACGCTCCGTTCCGACTTTCGGCTGATATCGTCCGCTCGTGTCCGGCAATGCAGCATGCTTTTGGACGCGTCGAACGGTTTAAATTCGTACGCGACATGCGTAAACTACGGAACCAGCGCATTCGAGTTTCACCACGCGAAACCCGGCAGAGAGATCAGAGAGAAGAATGACCGCACAGGACAGCAAGCTCGACGATACCGACGACAAGATCTTCGTCGGCAGGGGAGACGAGCAGGCCTGGCTCACGCTGGCGCTAGCCAATCGCCACGGCCTCGTCACGGGTGCAACCGGAACCGGCAAGACGGTGACGCTGCAAGTGATGGCGGAAGGATTTGCGCGCGCCGGTGTTCCGGTCTTCGCAGCCGACATCAAGGGCGACCTCGCCGGCATCTCCGAGCCCGGCGAGGCCAAGGATTTCATCCTCAAGCGCGCCACCGAAATGGGGTTGTCATTCCAGCCCGATCAGTTCTCGACGGTGTTCTGGGACGTGTTCGGCGAGCAGGGCCACCCCGTGCGCGCGACCGTCACCGAAATGGGGCCGCTATTGCTCGCGCGCATGCTCGACCTGAACGATGTGCAGGAAGGTGTGCTCAACGTTGCCTTCCGTGTCGCCGACGACAACGGCCTGACCTTGAT